>DATFVL010000170.1 GCA_035260325.1 Candidatus Methylomirabilota bacterium
CGTAGCGCGATTCGAGCTCGAGCACCCGCCCCGGCGCCTCGCGCACGAGGACCCAGACCAGCTCCTGGTCGTTGATCCAGCCGCCGCCCGCGAGCGTGTCGGTGAGATGCGCGTCGAGCGAGTCGGGCGCGGTGAGCACCGCGTTGTAGCCCCCCTGCACCATGCGCGTGCAGCCAGCGCGCCCGAGGAGGCCCTTGACGATCACCGTCACGCGGAGCTTCGGCGACGCGTCGGCGGCGTGGAGCGCGGCGCAGAGGCCGGCGCCGCCCGCGCCGAGCACCAGGACGTCGGTCTCGACGACGTCGGTCACCGGGCGACGAGCGCCTCGAGGAAGGCGCGGCCCTCGGCGCCGGTCCACTCCCTGGGGCTGAGCGCCTTGGCGACCAGCATGCCGTCGCGGGCGACGACGAACACCGTCGGCGTGCCCGTCACACGGTAGGCGGTGTTCACCGCCCCGGACGGATCCAGCAGCACCGTCGAGGTCAGCTTCTTCTCACGCGCGTACCGCGCCACGGTCGCCCGGTCCTCCTCGATGTTGATCGCGAGGAGCGCGAGGCCGCGCGCGCGGTACCGGGCGAGGACCTGCTCCATCGTCGAGGGCAACTCCCTCGCGCAGTAGGGTCAGGTCGAGTGCCAGAAGTAGAGGATGACCGGCCGGTCGCGGAAGTCGGCGAGCGCGACGCGCTTGCCCTCGAGCGACTCGAGGGCGAACGGCGGCGCGGGCCGGGGATCGAGCGGGAGGATCTGGAAGTCGAGTGCCAGATCCGCGAGCCGCTCGCGCGCCGCAAGGGCCGGCGACGCCGCGAGCAACGCACCGGCCAGGAGCAGGGCGAGCGAGGGGGCCACCGCGCGCGTCACGGTGGCCCTATCTTAACCGAGCCGCGCCCCGGGTTTCCCGGGGCGTGTGCGAGCGTCCGGGGGGCTTGGGGGGCCCGTCGCGGCCCCCCATCACCTCAGGAGCGCGCGGCGTGCTGCTCGCCGAAGCCGGCCGAGCCCTTCAGGCGCGCGTCGGTCCCGGGGATGTACTTCTGCTCGAGCTCCTGGAAGTGCGCGACGCGCGCCATCACGTGGTGGCTCTCGGTCGGGTGGCCGACCTTGACCTTCTCGAGCCGCCACTGCGCCTGCTCCTGATCGCGCACGAGCTCCTCCATCGCGTTCCACACGGCGTACGTCGCCGCGTGCGCCGCGAAGAGCGTGATGAAGATGAACTTGTAGCCGAGCTCCCCGAGCTCCTTGAACGTGAGCGGGTTCGGGTCCTGGTGCCACCGGAAGGACGAGGAGTAGTTGAACGCGAGCGGCAAGGTCGGATGCGTCGCGCGCATCGCCCGCGCGAACGCGATCGCGGGCTCACGCGACGCGTTGCTGAGCTCGGCCCACACGAGGTCCACGCCCGCGTCCGCATACGCGCGGCCCCGGCGGATCGCCTCCTCCAGGCTCCCCCCGACGGCGCCGTAGGCGTCCGTGCGCGCGATGATGACGAAGTCGCGGTCGAGGCGGTTCCGGGTGTCGACCGCCGCGCGGTACTTGCCGACCGCCTCCTCGAAGGGGACGACCGTCTTGCCGGCGATGTGGCCGCAGCGCTTCGGGAAGTGCTGGTCCTCGAGGTGGATGCCCGCGACGCCCGTCTTCACGTACTCCTGCACCGTCCGGATCGTGGAGAGCGCGTTGCCGTAGCCATCGTCCGCGTCCGCGATGACCGGCAAGCTCGTCCCGCTGGCGATCATCGAGGCGATGCGGGTGACCTCGGTCTGCGTGAGGAAGCCCATGTCCGGCCAGCCGTTGGCCATGGCCATCGAGTAGCCGCTGAGATAGATGGATTTCATCCCCACGCGCTCGGCGAGCTGGGCCCCGAGCGGGTCGTAGACGCCGCCGGTGAACAGGTACGGCTCGGCCTGCAGCAGCTGGCGGAACGTGCGCCCCATGTTCTCCACGGTCCGATCTCCTCAGGCCGCCTGGCCGAGCGCGAGCGACGTCGCGCACCAGCGGCAGTAGTGGGTGGCCTCCACCTCGATCGAGCAGCTCCGGCAGCCGAGGGTCCCGCACTCCGCGCAGCCCGTCCGCTGCGACGGCCGCTCGAGCGTCATCCCGCACTCGCACGTCGCGTGCATGGCGTCTCCTCCTCCGCGCGTCGCGCGTTCCCTCGTCCGTTCCACGCCGCGCGCCTCGCGTGCCTTCACTCTCGCGCCCGCCGGGCAGCAAAGCAACGTTATTGTTTTTATATCCGAGATAAAATATCTTTATCTATCAGGCAAACCCCGCGGTCACGGGCATGGAGATCCCTCAAGTCGAGGCGTTCCTCGCGGTCGGCACCTTCGGCGGCTTCCGCCGTGCGGCCGACGCGCTGCGGCTCACTCAGCCGGCGGTGAGCGCGCGCATCCGGGGGCTCGAGACCTCGCTCGGCGTGAAGCTCTTCGAGCGCGGCAAGCACGGCTTCGCGCTCTCGGCGGCCGGGCGCGCCTTCCGCCCCCACGCCGAGCAGCTCCTCCAGACCGTGGCGCTCGCCCGCCAGGCCGTCCACGACCTCCGGCCGGCCGCCGGCGGCGCGCTCCAGATCGCGGCCGTGCTCTCGATCTGCACGTACCTCCTGCCCGACGTCCTGAAGCGCTTCCAGAGCGCCTCGCCGAAGACGCTCATGACCGTCCGCTCGGGGCACTCGAAGGAGGTCCTCGAGATGGTCCTGCGGGGGGACGCGGAGGTCGGGCTCGCGCGCTCCCTCCACCACCCCGAGGTCGAGACGCTCTCGCTGCGCGACGACCCGCTCATCCTGGTCGCGCGTCCGGCCGCGTGGCCGGCGGGGGAGCGCCGCGCGCGGCTCGCGGAGGTGGCCGACCGGCCGCTCATCTTCTTCGACCGCGGCTCGAGCGACTGGACGCTCACCCACGGCCTCTTCCGCCGGGCGGGGCTCGTGCCGAACGTGGCGCTGGAGGTCGAGACGATCGAGACCGCGAAGAAGATGGTCGAGCGGGATGTGGGCTTCGCCTTCCTGCCGCACCTCGCGGTCGGCCGCGAGCTCCGGCGCCGCTCGCTGGTCGCGATCGACATCGTGGACGCCGAGCCGATCAGCCGGAGCCTCGACGTGATCCACCCGCGCCAGCGGCCGCTCTCGCCCGAGGCGCGGACCCTCCTCGGCGTGCTGCGCGCGGCGCTCTCCGACGCGGGCGGCCCGCCCCGCGGGCGGCGCCGCTAGCGTCTGCGGCGAGGAGTGCTCAGCCCAGCGCCAGCGCCCGGCTCACAGGACGCGGACGCGCGGCCGCGGGTCGAGGCGCACGCGCTTCTCCGCGCGCAGGTGGCCGGCGACGACGTCCCACGCCGGCGGGCCCGCCGCCTCGCCGACGCTCGCCCAGCCGGCGGCCTTGTAGCGCCGCGCCGGCTCGAGCGGCCGGCCGCCGACGGCGACGTCACGGATCCGCCGGCCCAGCGTCCGGGCCGGCTCGATCGTGTACGTGAGCCCGCCGACCCGCAGCATGTCCCCGCCCTGGCGGTAGTAAGGGTCAGGGTGGAAGAGGTTGTCGGCGATGTCCTCCATGAGCGCCACGATCTCGCGCCCCGTCATCTCGCGGACCCACGTGTTGGGATAGGTCAGCGCCGTGTGAGCGTAGACGTCCTCGAGCGTGATCGTCTGGCCGGGCACGATCGTCGGCCCCCAGCGGAAGCCCGGCGAGAACGCGACCTGGGCGTCGAAGCGCTTGAGGAGCGCGTCGAGGATCAGCTCGTCGAAGGTGCCGTTGAAGTTGCCGCGGCGCCAGAGGAGCGACTCCGAGACCGCGAGAGGCTCCGCGAGCGTCGCCTCGTGAGGGCGGCGGAGGTCCGCGACGAGCCGCGCCATGTCCGGATCCTCGGGGACCGCGCCCGAGAGCACCGGGAGCAGGCGGTAGCGCCAGCCGGCGACGCGGCCCTGCCGCACGTCGAGGTCGAGGCGCGAGAGGAACTTGCCGTGCGAGCCCGAGTTCACGACGAGCGTCCGGCCCACGACGATGGGCTCGGGCAGCGCGTCGTGGGTGTGGCCGCCGAGGACGACGTCGAGCCCGTGGACGCGCGCGGCGAGCTTCAGGTCCACCGCGATGCCGTTGTGCGAGAGGAGGACGACGAGGTCCACGCGCCGGTCGTCGCGCAGCTCCTGCGCGAGCGCCTGGACCTGATCCTCGCGGATGCCGAACGTGAGGTCCGGCACGAAGCGCCGCGGGTGCGAGACCGGCACGTACGGAAACGCCTGACCGATCACGCCGACGCGGACGCCGCCGACCTCGCGAATCGTGTAGGGCCGGAACACCCGGTCCCCCCAGCCCGTCTGAGCGACGTTGTGCGCGACGAAGTCGCCGGCGAAGAGCCCGCGCCGCTCACGGTCGCCGAAGAGCTCGCGCACGCGGTCCATCCCGTAGATGAATTCCCAGTGCGGCGTCATCACCTCGACGCCCAGCGCGTTCGAGGCCCGCACCATGTCCTCGCCGCGGCTCCAGAGGGCGGTCGCGGAGCCCTGGCACGTGTCGCCGCCGTCGAGGAGGAGCGTCTTTCCGGGCCGCTCCGCGCGCGCGCGCTTGACGAGCGTCGCGAGGTGCGCGTAGCCGCCCATCCGGCCGTACCGCGCCGCCAGCGCCGCGAAGTCGAGGTAGGTCGTGGCGTACGCCTCGGCGCTGCCCGGCGCCAGGCGGTAGGCCTGGAGGAACTCGGCGCCGGTGAGGAACGGCGGCTTGCCGCGCTCGGCGCCGACGCCGATGAGCGTGTCGGGCTCGCGGTAGTAGAGGGGGCGGAGCGTGCCGTGCGGGTCGGTGAGGTGGAGCAGCGTCACGTTGCCGAGCGGCTCGAACGCGAGGAGCCGCTCGGGGCCGTCGGCCGCCTCGAGCCGGCGCGGGTCGAGCCCCGCCGCCGCGGCCACCGTGAGGAGCTTCAGGAGGTCCCGGCGCCCGAGCATTTTAGCGAAGCACCGGCTCAGATCGCGGGAACGGATCAGCAGCGCGCGCATTCGCGGCGGGGCACGGGCGTGGCGACAGCCCGGGGGCCCGTGCCCTGTTCAATGTCGGATCCCGGGGACCGACAGGGGCTTGCCGTTGTCGAAGGTCGTGAGGTAGAGCTCGAGCTCCGCGTACTCGATCGAGTCGGCCGGGAGCATGTTGGCCCCGAGCGGCGTCATGCACCACTGGAAGCGCTTGCGCATGTCCCAGACCTCACCCACGCTCGTGCGCCACGTCGGGAAATGGCGGGTGAGCCCAACGCTCACGTCGGCGAGGTAGCGGCCGCCGAGGAACCGGTCGGCGCCGCGCTCGGGCGTGTGGCAGTCGGCGCACGCGTGGTTGCGCTCGCCGACGCGCCGGTAGAAGCTCGCCTTGCCGCGGAGGATTGCCGCGCGCGCTTCGGGGCTCGTCGTGTCCACCTGGACCGGCAGGCCGTTCGACGCCATCTTGAGGAGGACGGTCAGCGTGAGGTTCTCGCTCGACTCGGCGGCGTAGGCGCGGCCCGTCGTCTCGGGACCGTGCACCTCGAGGAAGTCCTCCAGGCTCATCACGCGGCCCCAGGCCTTCACGTGCTTCGGGTAGCGCGTGGCCGCGCCACGCATCGCCGGGAAGGGCCCGCCCTCGTGGCAGCCGGCGCACGCCTTCCCCGCCGGGCCGGGCCGGCTCCAGAGCGCCTCGGCGTCCTCGGCGAGCACGAGCGCGGGGTTGTTGGTGGGATCGAGGTTGTCGCCGAAGCCCTCGGACTTCTTGCGCGTCAGCGGGTTCCGGTCGAGGTCGCGCTCCGGCCGCACGGGTCCCTTGAGCGTTTGGAGATACGCGACGACGTCCACGATCTCAGGGGGCGTCAGGATCCCGGCGGCGCCCCACGGCGGCATGGTGGAGCCGGCGAGCATGGCGCGCGGGTCGTAGAGCTGCTGATAGAGGTACGCGTCGGGAAGCCGGCGGTCGCCGAGCGTGGAGAGATCGGGGCCCACGCTGCCCGCCGGCCACACGTCGTCGCCCGGCACCAGGTGACAACCCGTGCACGGCCCTTTCGCGCGCGCGAGGAAGAGCCGCCGTCCCTTGGCCGGATCGCCCGTCATGCCCGCGGGCATCGCGGCGCGCCCGACCCCCGGCTCCGGGCGCGTGTCGCCGTACGCGTAGGTGCGGAACGCGCCGAAGTCGCGCGCCGTCCAACCCTTGTAGCGGAACGCGACGCGCCTGCCGTCGGGCCCGACGCGAACGTCGCCGCGAGCCTCGGGGATCGCGCGGGAGGTCCAGGCGGGGAGGCCGTGGTCGTCGGGGAGGTCGGCGGCGGCGCCGGCACAGCCGAGCGCCAGCGCGGCGAGCGCGAGGGAGGGCAGCGCGCGCGCCCTGACGGACGTCATCCGCTCTCCCTCAGGAGAACTTGATGTCGACCGTGCCCTCGTACTTGCCGCCCGTGGTGTCGAGGAACTGGACCTTCAGCTGGCCGGGATCGGTCGCCCGGAACGTAAACGAGAAGAACGGGTTCTCGCTCACGGCCTGGGTGGTGTCCAGGGTGACGATCGTCTTGCCGAGGTAGGTGACGATCACCTTGTTGATGTAGCTGTAGTTCCGCTGGACGAGCTTGCCCTGGGCGTCGCGCTCGACGCGCTCCATCGGGTGGATCACGAGCGTCCGCGCCTGCACGATGTCGCCGGGCCGGATGCTCGAGGGGATGCGGATCCTGACCTTGCCGACGTCGGACACGGGGCCCTAGCCTCCGCAGCCGCCGACGGTGACCTTGACCTCGCGGCGGACCGCGAGGAGCGTGCCGTCGTTCTGCTCGACGATCGCCCGCACGTCGCCCGTCTCGCCGAGCCGGATCGTCGCGCCCACGTAGGCGCGGCCCGCCTCGGGCACGAGCGTCGCGCGGAAGACGACCGGGATCCGGTTCTTGTCCGCGACGAGCCAGACGTGCTTCACATAGTTCTGCGGCGTCATCGGCGACTCGACCGTCACCGAGGTCTGGACGAGCGAGCCGTTCTCGGCGATCGCCGGGATGTCGAGCTTGATCACGCCCGAGCCGTCCTTCATCGGCCGGCCGCCGAAGACGCGCCGGAGCGCCTCCTCGCCGGTCTCCTGGAGGCCGAGCGGCTGCGCGCCGGCGCTGCCGGGCGCAGCCAGCCCTCCCGTGATCGCCGCCACGCCAAGGAAGCCCAGCGTGCCGAGCATCGTGCGCCGGGTGATCTCCGACGACCTTTCCATCGCAGCTTCACTATACATGCTCAGCCGTCGATCCTGTAGGCCGAGGCGTCGGGCTTGAAGGCCCGCGGGAGCCACAGCGGGCGGCGGAGCCCGCCCGGACCCGGCGCGGGCCGCGCCAGCGCGAGCCACTGGCGATAGATCTCGAAGGACTTGTTCGTGTCCACGAAGATGTCGCCGTAGCGGTCGTCGGGTCCCGCCCTCGTCACGGTCACCTTCTGGTGCCAGCAGTGCTGGCCGCTCACCGGATCCGGCTGGACGGGAAAGGTGAGGTTCTGATGGACGCCGGCGTCCTCCCACCAGATGCGCTCCGAATCGGGATCCTCGCTCGCGAAGGGCCGCACGCCGTGGATCTGGCGCATGAACCAGCGGCCCGGCTCCGTCTGCTTCAGATCCACGAGCGCCGTGGACCACCGCTCGCCGCCGGCCGCGTCCGCGAGCCGCCAGCGGCCGAGGTGGTGCGAGCAGGCGACGACGCCCGGCCGGATGGACTCGGTCACCCAGACCTTGTCCACGAAGTAGCCGATCGCCGTCTGGACCTTGAGGAGGTCGCCCGTCGTCACGCCGAGCCTCGCGGCGTCCTCTCCGTGGAGCCAGAGCGGGTTCGTGTGGGAGATCTCGTAGAGCCACTTCGCGTTGCCCGACCGCGTGTGGATGAGGGTCGGCAGCCGGAACGTGGGCAGGAGCACCATTTCTCCCCTGGTTCGATCGATCTGGGACCAATGAACATGGCTCCGGATGTAGCCGGGCACGGATTGCTCGGGCCACTTCCAGTCCTTGAGCGTCTTCGAGAAGAACTCGAGCTTCCGCGACGGCGTCGGGAACCCCAGGCACGCGTGCCCGTCCACCTCGACGCCGACCGCCTCCCCGCCCTTGACGATGACCTTCGTCACCGGGTCCACGGCGGCGCCCTCGAGGTCCCCGGCGGAGGGTACCTGCTCGTGGGTCCGGTAGACCCCGTCCTCGATGAGGAAGGCGCCGTACTTACGCATGTACGCGAGCGGCGTCAGCCCCTCGCGCCGGGCCGCCTCGGGGAGCCCGGGCACGCTGTGCTCGAAGATCCAGCGATAGAGCTCCTCGATGCGGAGCTTCGCCCCGGGCCGGTACGGCGACTCGAAGTACTTCCGGATCCCGAGCGCGCCGTCGGGATCGATGCGCCAGGAGAGCTCGATCCAGAACTCGTCCTCCTCCCAGACCTGGCCGAGCCCCGCGGCCTCGTGCGCCTGCCACGTGGAGTCGAAGGTCCGCCCCCGCTTCTCGAGGGCGACGCGGAGCACCGGCTGGCGGAAGCCGATCCAGCGCGCGGCGTGGGTCTCCTGAGACATGAGATCGTGGCGCTCGGAGGCGTGGCCCATCGGCAAGACAAAATCGGCGAACCACGCCGTCTCGCTCCAGATCGGCGTGAGACACGCGTGGCGCTCGACCTTCGTCTCGTCGCTCAACACTTCGATCCACGACATGCCGTCCGGGTTCGTCCACACGGGGTTGTAGACGCGGGTGAAGTACATCGCGAGCTTCCCACGGCCCTCCTTCAGGAAGTGGGGCAGCAGGTAGCTCATCTCGAAGAACGCGAGCGGGTACTCGCGGGGCATCAAGAGCTCGCTCCACACCTTCGCCGGCGGCGGCATCAGCGGCGGCGCCGGGACCGCCTTGTGCCAGGCGCTCGGCGCGGTGCCGCCGGGCGTGCCGACGGCGCCCATGAGGACGACGAGCAGCTCGAGTGCCCGCGCCACCTGCCAGCCGCCGAGGTTGCCCGCCGCCGTGTTGCGCCAGACGTGGGTGGCGAGCGCCGAGCCCGCGCGGCCGAGAGCGCGCGCCACCTCGACGATCGTCGCCGCGTCCACGCCGCTCTCGCGGGCGGCGAACTCGGGCGTGTAGCGAGCGTAGAGCTCCGCGAGCGCCCGCTCGAACCCCTCGAACGTCGGCGGCAGGTCCCGGCGCTCCTCGCGCAGGTACTCCTCCCAGTTCACCCAGCGGCGAACGAACTCGCGATCGTAGAGCTTCTCGCGGATCAGGACGGCCGCCATCGCGAGGAGGAGCGCCGACTCCGACCCCGGCCACGGCGCGAGCCACCAGTCGGCCATCGACGCGGTGTTGGACAGGCGCGAGTCGATCACGCAGACCTTCGCCCCGCGCTCCTTGGCCTCGATGATGCGCTGGGCGTGGGGGTTGAAGTAGTGGCCGGTCTCGAGGTGCGAGGAGAGCAGCAGGATGAACCGCGCGTTCGCGTGGTCGGGCGACGGGCGGTCCATGCCGTGCCAGAAGGCGTAGCCCGCGCGCGCGCTCGACGAGCACACGTTGGTGTGGCTGTTGTGGCCGTCGATGCCCCAGGCGTGGAAGACGCGCTGCAGATAGACCAGCTCGTGGCCCGCGCGTCCGAGGTGGTACATGACCTCCGTGTGACGGCCTTCGACCAGAGCTAGACGGATTCGCCCGGCGATATCGTCGAGGACCTCGTCCCACGTGACGCGCTGCCATCGACCGCCGCCCCGCGGCCCCACGCGGCGCAGCGGGTAGCGGATGCGCTCGGGGTCGTTCACCTGGTTGAGCGTCGCGGGGCCCTTGGCGCAGTTCCGGCCGCGGCTCCCCGGATGGACCGGGTTCCCCTCGAACTTCTGGATCCGGAGCGTCTCCCGGTCCACGTAGGCGAGGAGACCGCACGCGGCCTCGCAGTTGAAGCAGATCGTCGGGATCAAGGAGTAGCGGCGCGCGACCTTCCGCGGCCAGGCGACGGGATCGTACTCCTCCCAGTCCTCCCAGCGCTCGACGGGCGGGTAGCTCGCGAGCCCGCCGGCGGGCGGCGCGAGCTCCCGCGCGACGGGGTGGAGGGGCTCGCTCATGACAGGGGGACGGCCTGGCCCGCCTTCACCCACAGATCCTCGTAGATCCACAGGCCGGCCAGCGCGAGCAGCGCGCCGAGGACCGCGGTGTACGGGTTCGGCCAGACGAGGACGATCGGGAGCAGGGTGCCGGCGGCGACGACGCCCGCCCAGAACGGCGTCCGCCACGGGCCGCGCGTGATGAGACGCGCCGCCCGTGCCGCGTCGGCGGTCGGGTGGGCGGATACGAGCTCGGCGACGAGGACGACCGCCTGGAGGGCGAGCGCGCCGACCATGATGACGCCGAGCGACCAGAGGCTCTGGACGTCCACGCGGCCGAAGAAGCCCACGACGAGGAGGGCCGCGGAGCCCGCCACGAGCGCGCCGACGAGGAGCTGCGGGAGCAGGAGCGGGCTCTGCCAGAAATCGCGACCCTCGGCCTGGCCGAAGAGGAACGCGCTGTAGCCCGCGGTCGCCGCCGCCAGCAGGAACGCAGGCAGCGCGACGATCTTCACGAGCGTCGCGGCGCCCGCGAGAGCGGCGAGGAGCCAGAGCCCGGCCGCCGCGCCGTAGGCGATGAGGATGAAGGCCCCCCAGACGAGCCACGAGCGGAGGTTCGGCTTCACGAGGATATAAAGGAAGCGCTCGGGGCGCTTCAAGTCGAGGACGAGGAGCGCGGTCGTCGCGAGCAGGAAGACGAGCGCCAGGAGGGGCGCGGCGCGGCCCAGCAGGAATCCGGTCGGCAGCCCGCCCGAGAGGATGCCGAGCGCGCCGACGAGGAGCGCGCCGGCCGCGAGCGACTTGGTCCAGAGATACGCCGCGACCTTCCCGCCCCACGGCCGCGGCGGGTGCGGGACGTCGTAGACCACGCGCGTCGGCGCGGCGCCGTGGTCCGCCGCCTCGGCGGCGGCGACCATCCTCACGAGGTCGAGCTCGCCCCGAGGCCGCTCGGCCCAGAGGTAGTGCTCGGCCGGCGCCTGGAGCTCGGGCTGGAGGGCCGCCGCGTCGGCCCCGAGGTAGAACACCTTCGGCCGGGTCCCCTGCTCCGCCTTCCTCACCTGCACCGGCTCGCGCGCCACGAGCCGGGCGATCCGCGAGGACGGGTCATCGAGGTCGCCCGCGACGATCGCCTGCTCGGGGCACACGATCACGCAGGCGGGCTCGAGCCCGACCTCCACGCGGTGGGCGCAGTAGTTGCACTTCGCGGCCGTCTGCGTGGTGGGGTCGATGTACAGCGCGTCGTAGGGACAGGCCTGCATGCACGACTTGCAGCCGATGCAGCGCGCGCCGTCGAAGTCCACGATCCCGTCCGGCCGCCGGTAGAGGGCGACCGTCGGGCAGATCGTCACGCAGGGGGCCGCGTCGCAGTGATTGCAGCGCAGGACGGCGAAGTACCGCCGGGTGTGCGGGAAGGTCCCGCGCTCGACGTACTTCACCCAGGTGCGGAACGCGCCGAGTGGGACCTGGTTCTCTTCCTTGCACGCGACGGTACAGGCGTGGCAGCCGATACACCGGCGCTGGTCGATCACGAAGCCGTAGCGCACGTCAGGCGCCCCTGGCGCGCCAGAGCGCCTCGACGACCATCCGCAGCCCGACCAGGGCGAGCGCGCCGGCGAGGACGCCGCGGATGAGCGTCGCGCCGGCCCGCAGCGACGCGCGCGCGCCGAGCTGCGCGCCGACGAGGATGCCCGCGCCCATGAGCGCGGTGATCCGGAGATCGACGTGGCCGAGGAGCAGGAACGTCAGCGCGCCGACGAACGCCGAGATGCTGAGGACGAAGTGCGACGTGGCCGTGGCCACGTGGACCGGCAGGCTCAGCGCGACGATGAGGAAGGGCACGTGGATGATGCCGCCGCCGATTCCGAGGACGCTCGACACGAAGCCCACGACGAAGCTGACGACGACCCCCTTCCAGGCGTCCACGTGGTAGGCGTGGGCCTGGCCGCCCGCGTCCACGATCTGCCGCCGGTCCGCGCGCTCCGAGGGAGTCACCGTGACGCCGGAGAAGAGCAGCGCGGCGATGGCGAGCAGGACGAGGCCGAACAGGAGGTTGAACGTGGCGGACGACAGCGAGCGCGTGAGGTAGGCGCCGCCGATCGCGCCGGGGATCGTCGCGGCGGCGAACTTCCAGCCGAGCGCGAGGTCGACGCGGCGCTGCCAGAGGTAGGCCGCGCTGCCCGACGCCGCGTTGAGGAACACGAGCGAGAGCGAGGTGCCGACGGCGGTCGCCGGCGGGAAGTGGTAGCCGAGCACCAGGACGGGGACCAGCAGGAACCCGCCGCCGGCACCGATGAGCGTGCCGAAGCTACCGATCGCGAGGCCGAGCGCGACCAGCACGCCCCCATCGACGAACGCCACTACCTCAGGCTCGAATAGTAGGCCGCCAGGTCGGCGAGCTGCTCGTCGGGGATCGTCTTGAACAGGGCCTTCAGCGCCTTGAGCGCGTCGTCGCCCGGGTTCCGCCGGTCCGATTTGAACAGCGCCATCTGCGCCCGGAGATAGCCGGGCGGCTGGCCCGTGATGTCGGGAATGCCCTTGGCCTCATCGCCCTTGCCCGCGGCGCCGTGGCAGACGACGCACTGGACCGCGACCGCGCGGCCGCGCTCGACGGCGGCCGCGTCGGGCCTGACCGCCGACGGCCGCCGCGGCTGCGCCCCGAAGTATGCGGCGATGTCGTCGAGGCCGAACTGGAGCACCTGCTTCGCGTACGGCTCCATCTCCGGCGACGGCCGCCGGCCCGCGGCGTAGTCCTGGACGGCCTTCCTGAAGTACCAGGACGGCATGCCCGCGAGCACGGGCATCGTGTTGGACGGGCTCTGGCCGCCCGGCCCGTGGCAGGCGCTGCAGACGAGCGCCTTGGGGGCGCCCGGCATGTCCAGCGGACCCGCCCAGGCGGCGCCCGCGAGCGTGAGCACGAGGATCAGCGTCAGGATGGTCGGCATCGCGCGCTCCCTTCCGCCGGCCTAGCCGAGCACGTCGTTCCAGATGCTGGTCGCCCACCCGATCGCGTTCTGCGCCCACTGCTCCGACTGGCCGGGGGTGAGCTTCTGCTCGATCTGCACGACCTTGCCGCCCTCGATCTTGTACGCGTTGACGACCGCGATCGCTTCCCGGTCGCTGACCCAGCTGTAGCACGTGTTGCCCGGCGCGAGCTGCAGCGGCTCCTTGCCGTTCAGGAGGTGCACCACGGCGAGCGCCGAGATCTTGCCCATCGCGTTGGCGATGTTGCCCGACTTCGGCACCGGCAGCCCGATCGTCGAGTCGCCGATGACGTGGATGCCCTTGTGCTTCGCCGACTCGTACGTGACGTGGTTGACCTCGCACCACCGCTTGTCGGCGCCGACGAGGTCGGCCTGGACGGCGATCGTCCCCGCGCGCTGGGGCGGGATGAGGTTCACGACGTCGTACCTCACCTTGTCGCCGAACTCCGTCGTGACCTCGCGCGCGCCCGGGTCCACCTTCACGACCTTGTTCGACGCGCGGTACTCGATGTTCGGGTACGCCTGCCACGCCGCGCGGAAGAGCCCCGTCTTCGAGACGATGTTCGGGTTGGCGTCGAGCACGATCAGCTTCGACCGGGGCTTCTTGTTCTTCAGGTACCAGGCGACCTGGCAGACGCGCTCGTAGGGGCCCGGCGGGCAGCGGTAGGCCACGGGCGGCACCGTCAGGACGAACACGCCGCCGTCGGCCATCGACTGGAGCCGGTCGGCCAGCATGGCCGTCTGCGGCCCCGCCTTCCACGCGTGGAGGACCTGGTCGCCCGCCTGGGCGAGGCCGTCCACCTGCTCGGTCTGGAACTCGACGCCCGGCGACACGATCAGGCGGTCGTACTCGAGGTAGCCCTCGCCCACGCGCACGCGCCGGGCCGCGGGCTCGATCGCCGCGGCCGTTTCGTGGAGGATCCTGACGCCGTGGGCGCGCAGCCCGCCGTAGCCGAAGGTGAGGCTGCCGAGCGTGCGGACGCCTGAGAGGACGAGGTTGCTGAACGGGCACGACACGAATTGTCGGTTCGGCTCGAGCAGGACGACCTCGATCGACGGATCCGCGAGGCGCACGTACTTCGCCGCCGTCGCCCCGCCCCAGCCGCCGCCGATCACGACCACGCGGCGCGCCGTCTTCGGCGCGAAGTCGCCCTTGAGCGCGGGCGCGCAGCCCGCCGCGAGCAGCCCGAGCCCGGTTCCCGACGTCGCGAGGAACTCTCTGCGCGTGAACCGTTTCATCGCACCCTCCGCTGACTGCGGCCCGACCGCCCGCTCACACCGCGCTGAGCTTCCGCGTCTCCTCGTTCCAGGTCGCAAGCATAGCCCAGGCGAGGGCCACCGCAACCACCAATCCGATCGCGCCGCCCCAGCCGAGCGGCGACGGCAGGAAGACCGCCGCGCCGAGCTTTCCGAGGAGCCCGGTCTGCGCCAGGGCGAGCCGTGCGAGCGATGCGCTCGCCGCGAAGCAGGCGACCGTGACCCAGAGCTTCACCTGCCCCTCGCCGGCGCGCCAGATCGAGCCGACCCCGCAGCCGCCGGCGAGCGTCATCCCGGCGCCGAACGCGAGCCCGCCCGCGAGCGAGCCGAGCCCCGCGGCGGGAAACACCCACTCGCTCTTGTCCTTGAGGTCGGCGTATTTCAGGATGGCGAAGCCGAGCGTGGACACGACGAGCGCCAGCGCCGCGGCGCGCGTGTGCTCGGCGTCGCCCGTCATGAAGGGCTCGCGGAACGCGCGCACGAGGCAGAAGCGCGAGCGCTGGAAGAGCAGGCCGAGCGCGGCCCCGAAGACGAGGAACACGCCCCGCGCCGCGTAGCCGGCGCCGGCGTAGAGGAACGGCGCCGCGAGGACGAGCAGGGCGAGCAGCGCGCCTGCCCAGGGCTGGCGGCTCGCGGGGCCGTCCGCCGCGCGGAGGTAGACGCGCGTGCGGCCCTCGGACCAGCCCGGCCGGCGCTCGGTCTCCCACAGGAGATAGCGCAGGCCGAGGAACGCGCCCGCCGCGAGGCCCAGCATCATGCCGAGCCCCGAGAGGGACAGGGCGCTCGTCGCCGAGAGGAAGCCGCCGATGTTGCAGCCGAAGGCGAGGACGGCGCCCACCCCCATGAAGACGCCGCCGGCGGCGCCCTTGACGAGCTCGCCGCGCGGTGGGACGCGGATCGCGAACTCGCGCGCGAGCAGCGCCGCGGCCGCGGCGCCCACGAGCACGCCCGCGTTCAGCAGCGAGCCCGAGTAGAGCCACGGCGGCAGGAGGTCGGGACGGCGCACGACGCCGAGCGGTGTGAAGAGCCAGTCGCCCCAGTTGCGCAGGCCGTCGGAGGCCGTCAGCGGACGGTCGAAGGCGAAGAGGAAGACGTTCAGCGTGGCGAAGAGGACGGCCGAGCCCCAGACGGCCCAGGGGCGGCCGAAGAGCGCGGCGTACTGCTGGGCGAAGGTCACGCGCGTGCGCTGCCCGGGTCCGAGGCGGAGCGCACGACCGGGTGACCGGCTTTCATCCAGGCCGTCATGCCGCCGGTGACGTTGTACCAGCCCTGGAGGCCGTGACGCTTGAGCGTGCTGATCACCGTGCTCGAGCGGAGGCCGCCCGCGCAGAGCACCGCCTTCGGCCGGTCGGCGGGCACCTCGGCGCGCCGCTCCGCCGCTTCGAGCATCGGCAGGTGGAGCGCGCCCTCGATGTGGCCCTCGAGCCACTCGAAGTGCTCGCGCACGTCGATCACCGCGACGTCGCGTCCCTCGACCAGCCAGTCCGCGAGCTCGTAGACGGAGATCTGCGGCACCGACTCGACGGGGAAGCCCTCGCTCTTCCACTCGATCATTCCCCAGTGCAAGAACCCGAGGACGTCGTCGACGCCGACGCGCGAGAGCGCGGCGACCGCGCGCTCGAGGTCCGACGGGCCCTGCGCGAGCAGGAGGAGCGGCACCGCGGCCGGGACCATCCCGGCGACGCGCTCGGCGAACTGGGGGCTTTCGATCCACACGTTGACGGCGCCGGGGATGTGCATCTCGCCGTAGGTCCCCGGATCGCGCAGGTCGACCACGACCTCGCCGCGCTGGACAGCCTCCCAGGCCTCGCGCGCGGTGTACGGCCGCGGCTTCGCCGACACGAGCGGGACGAGCCCGCGGTTCTTGCCGACGATCTTCTCGAATGACGGCGGCTTGGGCGGCAGGTCCCGCATGATGAAGTCCACGAACGCCGCGCGGTCCCGGAGCTGCAAGGCCGGGTTGAAGCGCCGCTCGAAGCCGATCGTCGAGCCCGTCTTGGCCGACATCGCGCGCCCGCACGCCGAGCCCGCGCCGTGCGCGGGGTAGACCTCGACGCTGTCGTCGAGCGGGAGGAGCACGCGCCGGAGGCTCTCCCACGCGTCCTCGGCCGCCTGCGCGCCGCCGAGGTCCGGGCGCCCGACCGAGCCGACGAAGAGCAAGTCGCCCGTGAGCGCGAACCACGGCTCGCCGCCGCGCTCGAGGTCGGTCACGAGCAGGCAGATCGAGTCGGGCGTGTGGCCGGGCGTGTGCGCGATTTTCAAGCGGACGTTGCCGACGCGGATCTCGTCGCCGTCCGTCACGTCCTCGTGGCCGAAGGCGACGCCCGCCGCGCGGTGCACGAGGATCGGCGCGCGCGTGGCCTCGGCGAGGTCGCGGTTGCCCGAGATGTGGTCGGCGTGCGTGTGAGTCTCGACGATGTGGCTGATCGTGAGGCCCTTCTTCCGGGCGAGGCGGAGGTACTCGCCGACGCGGTCCCGCCCGGGATCCACGATGACCGCCTTCCCCGCCTGGCCGCAGCCGATCAGGTAGGAGAGACAGCCGGACTCCTCGTTCAGGATCTGCTGGAAAATCATCCCCGTCTATTCTACGTCAGGGAGCGTCGGGACGGCTACCGCGGGGCGAACTCCGCCACGCCCGCCGCTCGCGCGGCGGCTCGGAGGCCCCGATCGCGGCTCGCCAGCGCCGCGTGCTCCCGGAGCGCCAGGCGCAGATAGGCGGCATCGTAGGCCGAGAGGCGCCGCTCGCGCGCGAGTGCCAGCAGGAATCCGAGGTCGCCGACCTCGATGGACGGCTCGACGACGATCGGCAGCGCGCCGAGCAGCTCGAGGAACCGGGCGGCGTCGGCCCGTGTGATTCGTCGATGTCGCTCGGCGACGAGCAGGACGTTGGCGACCTCGAGCGGCCAGATCGCCGGCACCAGGGCGGTCGCGCGCGGCATCGCACGGAGCACGGCGTCCGTGTAGACGTCGGCCTCCGACTCGAAGCACCAGCCCATGCAGACCGAGCAGTCGAGGACGACCCGGCTCACCGCCGCCCCGCCGCCACCGCCTTGCGCAGCGACAGGCGACCGAGGCGACGGCCTCGGCGGAACTCCAGCAGGCCCCGGATCGCGTCCTCGACGGCCCGGGCGCGAGGGCGCGAGGCCGGGACCAGCCGGGCGATCGGCGTTCCGTGCTTCGTGATCGTGATCTCGTCACCCCGGGCCACCCGCGACAGCAGCCTCGGCAGCTGCGTCTTCGCCTCGTACACTCCGACGCTCGGCATCCGGTGCCCTCCGTTCAGACCAGAACTTGACCAGATTATCCAAACGGCCTGCCGATCCAGATTGTCGCACGCGCGCCGACGCGGATCAACGTCGCGGATGGGATACGGTGGGACTCGAGGACGCTCCTGTCCCGTCGCGCAGCGGACCCCGAGGTTCGGGATCCGGACGCCCGGCGAGCTGCGGCGGCGGAGCGCCGAACGCACGAAGTCCGGGGCGGCGTACCGGGGCCCGCCGCGCAGAATCTTCACCTCGCCGCTTTCCGGGCCCGCCACGCTACAATGACGCCATGAGCGCAGCGGCGGACGCATCCTCTCCAGCCGTGGCGCGCGTGGTCGTGCGCGCAAAGAACGATCCTGACGCGCTCGCGGTCATGCTGTTCGGGAGCCGCGCGCGCGGCGAGGCGGGCCCCGGGTCGGACTTCGACGTGTGCCTCGTCCTCGCGAACGGCCCCACGTCCGACGCCGCGCGGACGCAGAAGCGCCTCGACTACCTGGCGCAGGCCGACGTCGACCTGGCGATCTTCCAGCAGCTTCCCCTCCACGTCAGGAGCCGCGTGCTGAAGGAGGGCCGCGTGCTCTTCGTGCGCGACGAGGACGCGCTCTACGACGTCGCGATCCGCACGGCGAAGGCCTGGGAGGATTTCCGCCACATCCACCGCATGTACCTGGACGCCGTCGCGCGTGATTGACCGCGAGCGCGTCCTCTCACGCCTCGACGCGCTGGATGGTGTCCTCCGCGAGCTGCGCTCGATCGCGCCCAAGAACCTCGACGCGTATCTCGCGACCGAGAAGAAGCGGGCGTGCGAGCGGCTCGTTCAGGTCGCGGTCGAAGCCCTGATCGACGCCTGCGCGCTGCTGGTCACGGGGCTCCGCCTCGGGCTGCCCGGGGAAGAAGACGACCTGTTCGAGCGCCTGGCGCGCGCCGGCGCGCTCACACCGGCCACGGCCCAGACGCTCAGGCGGATGAAGGGGCTGCGGAATCTGCTCGTCCACGAGTACGGACGGATCAGCGACCAGATCGTGTTCGAGACGATCCGGGACCGTCTCGGCGACTTCGACGCCTGCAAGCGCGAGATCCTCGACTTCCTGCAGCGCGGGTAGCGCGCCCCGGCAGAAGCTTCAGGAGCAGGGCCGGCGGTGGGTCCGAAGGCTTACTCGGGGCCAGAGAACCTGGAACTCACGATTCAACAGATCTACTGCCCCCTCGCGCAGCCGGCGGGGCCTCAGTGCTTCTCGGCCTTCTCCTTCTCCGCCTTCGCGTCCTTGATGACCTTGTCGGCGATGAAGGCCGGCACTTCCTCGTAGTGGGAGAACTCCATCGAGTAGCCGCCGCGGCCGCCCGTCATCGAGCGCAGCGCGGGCTCGTAGGTCAGCATCTCCGCCATCGGCACCGAGGCGCGCACGACGGCGGTCTCGCCGGCGGGCTCCATGCCCAGGATGCGGCCGCGCCGCGAGTTCAGGTCGCCGATCACGTCGCCCGCGTGGTCGGCGGGGGTCGTCACCTCGACGGTCATGATCGGCTCGAGCAGGATCGGGTGGGCATCCACGAACACCCTCTGGAGGCCCAGCGAGGCGGCGATCTGGAACGCCATGTCCGACGAGTCCACCTCGTGGTAGGAGCCGTCGTAGAGGGTGACCTTCGTGTCCACGACCGGATAGCCGGCGACGATCCCCTTCTTCATGCAGTCGCGGACGCCCTTCTCGGCCGAGGGGATGTAGTTCCGCGGCACGGCGCCGCCGAAGATGTCGTCCACGAACTCGAAGCCGCCGCCGCGCGGGAGCGGCTCGACGCGGAGCCACACGTCGCCGTACTGACCGCGCCCGCCCGTCTGCTTCTTGTACTTCCCCTGGCCCTCCGCGCGTCCCTTCACCGTCTCCTTGTACGGGATGCGCGGGGGCAGCAGGTTCACGTCCACGTTGTACTTGCGCTTCATGCGCTCGACGACCATCTCGACGTGGAGGCTCCCGACGCCCGCCACGAGGAGCTGTTTCGTCTCCGGGTCGAAGTGATAGTGGACCGTCGGATCCTCCTCGGCGATCCGCGCGAGCGCGTTCGAGATCTTGTCCTCGTCGCCCCGCGTCTTGGGCTGGATCGCGAACGAGATCGCGGCCTCCGGGAACGTGATGCGCGGCAGCTCGAAGGGCTGGGCCTCGTCCGAGAGCGTGTCGCCCGTCTGGGTCTCCTTGAGCTTCTGCGCGACGCCGATCTCGCCCGCGCCGAGCGCCTCGACGTTCTTCTGCGTCTTGCCCATGAGCCACGAGACGTGGCCCATGCGCTCCCGCGCGCCGCGCGCCGGGTTCAGGAGCGTCGAGTCGGACTTGAGCGTGCCGCTCATGACGCGGAGGAGCGAGAGCTTGCCGATGTGCGGGTCGGCGAGCGTCTTGAAGACGAGCGCCGTCACGGGCGCCTTCGGGTCCGGCTGGCGCACGCCCGGCTGCTTGCTCTTCGCGTCGGTCCCCGCGACCTCGCCACGATCCGCCGGCGTCGGGAGCGACTCGACGATGAGGTCGAGCAGCGGCGCGGCGCCCATGGTCTTCGACGCCGACGCGCAGACGACCGGCACGATCTTCCCCGCGGCGATGCCGGCCCGGAGCGCCTTCAGCATCTCGGGCTCGCCGAGCGAGCCCTCCTCGAGGTACTTGCTCAGGAGCTCGTCGTCCGTCTCGGCCGCGGCCTCGACGAGCTTCTCGCGGTACTCCTTCACGCGGTCCGAGAGGTCGCCCGGGATCTCGCCCTCGGCGGGCTTGCCGCCCGCGTACGTGATCGCCCGGAGCTTCACGAGGTCCACGGCGCCCTTGAAACCCGCCTCCTCGCCGACCGGGATCTGGAGCGCGACGAGGCGCCCCTTGAGGCGGCGCGCCAGCGACTCGAGGGTCCGGTAGAAGTCGGCGCGCTCGCGGTCGAGCCGGTTCACGACGACCACGCGCGGCAGGCTGTACTCGTTGGCGAACTTCCAGACCTTCTCGGTCTGCACCTGGACGCCCGCGACGGCGTCGACGACGACGACGGCCGCCTCGACGACGCGGAGGCCCGCGCGCGCGTCGGCGATGAAATCGCCGTATCCCGGCGTGTCGACGAGGTTGACCCGGTGGCCCTTCCAGTCGCAGTACGCGATCGACGTGTTGATCGAGATCTTCCGCTTGATCTCGTCGGGGTCGAAGTCGGTCGTGGTCGAGCCGTCGTCCACCTTCCCGAGACGGTTGAGGGCGCCGGCCGTGAACAGGAGGGCTTCGACGAGGGACGTCTTGCCGACCCCCCCGTGACCGACGACGCCGACGTTGCGGAGCTTGCCGACTTCGATCGTCATTGACCGGCCTCCTCGCGACGGGCCTCTCGCGGTGGCCGAAATCCTACCACAGGAGCCTAGGCGTGGACGGCGCGCCGCACCCGCGCGAGGATCTCCTCCTCCGTGCCCTCCAGGTGGGTCGGCGGCGGCAGCGGCGGCGGCGCGTACTTGAGCCCCGCTCCCGTGAACACGAGCATGACCTCGGCCTCGCGCGCGACCTCGCCGCGGTCCATCAGCACGGTCAGCGCCGCGACGAGAGCGGCGGACTCGGGCGCGGTCCAGATGCCCTCGACGCGGGCGACGAGGCGCTGCGCCTCCTCGATCCGGCCCTCGCTCACGGCGACCGCGCCGCCGCGCGTGTCGCGGAGCACCCTCAGCATCTGGCGCCCGGCGAACGGGGACGGGACGCGTAGGCCGGCCGCGTGAGTCGCCGGGTTCTCCCACGCGCTCGTGTTCTCGGCGCCGGCCTGGAACGCCTTCACGACGGGGGCGCAGCCCTCGGCCTGGACGGCGAAGAAGCGGGGCAGTGGCCCCCCGAGCCAGCCCATCGCGCGGAGCTCCTCGTAGCCTTTCGGGATCCCGACGAGCCCGGTGCCGCCGCCCGTCGGGTAGAGCAGCACGTCGGGCATGCGCCAGCCGAGGTCGGCGGCAAGCTCGAGGCCGATCGTCTTCTTGCCCTCGAGGCGGTACGGCTCCTTGAGCGTCGAGAGGTCGAACCAGCCGAGGGCCGGCGCCGCCTTGGCGACGACGCGCCCCGCGGTCGCGATGGAGCCCTCGATCGTGAAGACGTGGGCGCCGGCGATGAGCGCCTCGGCGATCGCCGCCTCGGGCGTCCCCCGCGGGACGATGACGACGCACGGCAGCCCGCAGCGCGCCGCGTACGCAGCCGCCGCACCGCCGGCGTTGCCCGCCGACGGGATCACGAAGCCCTTCGCGCCGAGCGTCCGCGAGCGCGTGATCGCCATGCCGAGGCCGCGGGCCTTGAACGAGCCCGTCGGATTCTGGCCTTCGTCCTTGGCCCAGAGGCGCCGCAGGCCGAGGTGAGCCGCGAGGCGGGGGAGGGCGAGCAGCGGGGTGCCCCCCTCGCCGAGCGTGACGGGCTCCTCGCCGTCGTCGAGCGGCGTCAGCTCGCGGAGGCGGTACATCCCCGCCGGCCGCTCGCGCAGCGTCTCCTTCGTGACGCTCGCCGCGACGCGCGCGAGGTCGTAGCGGACCGCGAGCATCTGGCCGCACGTCTCGCAGACCGTCAGCAGTCGCTTCGGATCGTGGCGGTGGCCGCAGACGGTGCACTCGACGTGGCTGACGAAGCTCATGGTGCCTATCTTACCTTCGCCAACTCGGCGGCGGCGCGATCGCGCCAGTACGGCATCTCCATCGCGCGATACTCGGCGAGCGCGGCCGCGAGCTCGGCGCGCGCCCGGTCGGCCATTCCCGCGTGGCCGCACGCTGTGCCGAGTCCGAGCCGGCAGTGGGCGAGGAGCGGCCGCATCCCCTGATCGCCGGCGAGTGCCGCCGCCGCGCGGAAGTGGGCTTCCGCCGCCGCGAGGTCGAGCGGCTCACGCCGCGCGGCGAGCTCGCCGTGCAGGCGCAGCGCCCAGGCCTCCCAACCGCGCTGGCCGTGCTGCCGGCTCAGCGTGAGCGCCCGAGCGGCGGTGCGTGCCGCGTTCTCGACGTCGCCGGCGAGCAGCTGCGCCTCGGCGAGCGTCGCGATGACGAGGGCGTGGCCGTAAGCGAACCCGATCGACCCGGCGTGGCGGTCCGCGCGCGCGAGGAGCGGGATGGCCTCGTCGAGCCGGCCCAGCAGCGCGTAGGCCCCGCCGAGCGAGGCGGCGGTGCGGGAGAAATAGACCGCGAGGTCACCCCCCGCCTCGCAGAGCGGCAGCCCACGCTCGAGCACCTCGATCGCCCGCGCGAGGTCACTCTTCACGAAGTAGAGCCGGCCGGCGCCGAGGTGGGCCCAGACGTCCCCGTGCCGCCCGACCTCTGCGGCGGACACCCGCAGGGCCTCCTCGCCCCGGCTGATCGCCTCGTCGAACTCCCCCAGCTCGGCGAGCGCGAGAACGCCCCAGATCCGCGAGAACGAGAGGTTATTCCGGTTCGCCTGCCCGACGGGCAGGTCCCGCACGCCGAGGCGGTGATTCGTGTGGTCCGCCGAGCCGGTCGGGCGCGGGGGCGCACCGCGCGCGAACGCGTCGTTCTCCCGAACGGCCTCCATCGCCCGGCGATAGTCGCCGCGCGCGTACAGCGCCCGCGCGAGCACGACGTTGCTCGAGAGGTGCGAGCGGTCGTCCCCCAGCTCGATCGAGATCGCGCGCGCCTCCTCGGCGTTCTCGGTCGCGCGGTCGAGGTCGCCGAGCGACGCGAGGTTGTAGGCGAAGCGGCCGAAGACCCGGCCGAGCCGGCGACGGTCGCCTAGGCCGCGCGCCAGCGCTTCCGCCTCCCGGAGCCCGTCGAGGCTCCGGTGGAACTCGCCAAGCCCCATCAGCGCACTCTCCTGCTGCAGGATCGTGTCGATGACGCCCTCGGACCTCTGCCGATCCTCGGGCAGGCTGCGGAGACACTGGAGGGCGGCGTCGAAGCACGCGACGGCCTCGCGATTCGCGGCGCGCTCCCTCGCGGCGAAGCCGGCGTGGTAGAGATGGCGCGCCGCGCGCTCCCACACCTCGGCGTCACGGTAGTGCAGTCCGAGCGCCAGCGCATGGGATCCGAGGTCCGCCGCGTAGAGCGCCTCGATCGCCTCGGCCACGCGACGGTGGAGGAGCTTCCGGCGCGGGGCGAGCGCTCCCCCGTAGGCGGTCTCGCGGATGCGGTCGTGGGTGAAGTCGAAGCGCTCGCCCGTGCCGTGGAGGATCCGCCGCCGCACCAGCTCCTCGACGCCCGCCGCCGTCTCGTCCTCCCCGAGCCCCGCCGCCCGCTGGAGCAGGGCGAACTCGAACTCCCGCCCGATCACCGCGGCCACGGCGGCCAGCGACCGGGCGCGCTCGGAGAGCCGCTCGAGGCGGCGGCCGACCATCTCGCGCACGCGCTCGGGCAGCCCGAGCCCCCGTCCCTGGGCGAGAGCGGCGCCCTCGGCGTGCGCCCGCACCGTCTCGACCACGACGAACGGGTTGCCCTCGCTCACCGCCCATGCCTGCGCCGCGAGCCGGTCGAGGGCCGCCTCGTCTCCCGTCCGCGCGAGCGCGCGGACGAGCGCTCGCGTGTCGGGGCGTGTCAGCGGCCGCACGGCGAGCGTGGCCAGCCGGCCCTCGCGGCGGAGGTCCTCGAACGCCTGCCGGAGCGCCGGCGCGTCGGCCAGCTCGTCCTCGCGGGCGGTGACGACGACGAGCGCGGGGCGCTCGGCGAGGCAGCGGCCGACGAAGGCGAGCAGCCGCCCGCTCATCTCGTCCGCCCAGTGGAGGTCCTCCAGGACGACGAGCAGCGGGTGCTGGTGGGAAAGCTGCGCGAGCAGCTGAGCCACGCTCTCGAAGAGCTGCCGGTTGTCCATCGTCGCGCCCGCGGCGGGCGGACCCGCGGCCACCTCCGGCACGAGCCGCGCGAGCTCCGCGCGCCAGGCGGGGCCCAGGCGCTCGAGCAGGTGCGCATCCTCGGCGACGCGGCCCGCGCGCAGCGCGTCGACCCACGGCGCGAAGGGCAGGATCTGCTCCGACTCGTAGGCGCGCCCGAGCAGCACTGTGAACCGCCGCCCGGCGGCTTCCACGGCCAGCTCGGCGACGAGCCGGCTCTTGCCGATGCCCGCCTCGCCGAGCACGGCGACGACCCGGCCGCCGCCGGTGGCGGCCGCGGCGAGGGCGGCGTGGAGCTGCTCCATCTCGCGCGCGCGTCCCACCAGCTCGGCGTCGGCGCTCACGCCCGGGATGCGGTGCTCGGCCACGCCCGAAGCG
>DATFVL010000171.1 GCA_035260325.1 Candidatus Methylomirabilota bacterium
CGTCGAGGGCGACCACACGATATTCGTGGGGCGCGTGGAGCGCGCCCACGTCGGCGCCGGCGAGCCATTGATCTACTACCGCGGTCGTTACGACCGCCTGTCAGGAGCGAACTCGTGATATCCATCCCGCTCTCGCGTCCCCCGATCGACGACGAGATCAAGCAGGCGGTGCTGGCCGCGATCGATGGACGCCAGTACATCCTCGGCCCCCAGTGCAAGGCGCTCGAGACGGAGCTCGCCACGCACGCGGGGACCCGTCACGCCGTGCTCACGAGCTCGGCGACGGCCGCGCTCTGGATGACCGTCCGCGCCCTCGGCACGGCGCCGGGCGACGAGATCCTCGTCCCCTCGCACACCGCGTTCCCGACGGTCGAGGCGCTCTGCTTCGCCGGGGCGACGCCGGTGTTCGTGGACGCCGACGACTGGTACACGTTCGATTGCAAGGACGCCGTGTCGAAGGTGACGCCGCGGACGGTCGGCATCGTGCCCGTCCACCTCTACGGCCAGCCGGTGGACCTGCCGGCGGTGCAGGACCTCGCCGCGCGCTACGGCCTCTGGGTGCTCGAGGACTGCGCTCAGGCGCAGGGCGCCTCGTGGGACGGTCGGCGGGTCGGCTCCTTCGGGCGCGCCGCCGCGCTCTCCTTCTACCCGTCGAAGAACCTCCCCGCGATGGGCGACGGCGGCGCGGTGCTGACGAGCGACGACGAGCTCGCGGCGCGCTGCCGCCGGGTGCGCGACCACGGGCGGCTCAACAAGGACGTGCACGCCGAGATCGGCTTCAACCTGCGCTTCAACGAGCTTCAGGCCGCGGCGCTGCGTGTCCTGCTGCGCCGGCTCGACGCGATGAACGACCGGCGGCGCGCCCTCGCCGCCCGGTATGCCGAGGGGCTGACCGGCCTCCCGCTCGCGCTGCCCGCCGAGCGCGAGCACGCGCGCCACGTCTACCACCTCTACGTGGTGCGCACCGCGCGCCGCGCGGAGCTGGCGGCGTTCCTCAAGGAGCGATCGATCGCGACGGGCATCCACTATCCGGTGCCGAGCCATCGCCAGCCGGCCGTCGAGCGATTCCGCGCGCCGGCCCTCCCGCGCACGGAGCGGCTCGTCGAGGAGATCCTGACGCTGCCGATGTCGGCGAACCACACCGAGGCGGAGATCGACGCCGTCGTCGCCGCGGTGAGGGACTTCTTCACGCGTTGAACACGCCGCACGGCGAGCACGACCCGGGCGAACGCGCCCCCGGTGTGACACCGTGACGGCCGCGCCGCTCCGCATCTTGCAGATCTACCCGAAGGACGACTACTTCACCGGCGCCGCGATCCAGCTCCGCGAGTTCACGCAGGGGCTCAAGGGCCGCGGTCACGAGGTCGTCGTCGCGACGCGCCCGAGTGCCATGTGGGCGGCCAAGCTGGGCGCGGCGGGCATCCCGCACTACGCGCTGCCGATGCGGTCGGAGGTGGACCTCGGGTCCGTCAGGCGCTTGGTGCGAATCCTCCGGAGGCACCGGATCCAGGTGGTCCACGCCCAGAAGGGCAAGGCGCGGACGCTCGCGATGATCGCCGGCCTCGTCACGAAGATCCCGGTGCTGGTCCTGAACCGCGGCGTGAGCTTCCCGCTCGACCCGTTCAATCGCCTCGGCTACACGACGCGCCGGGTGACCGCGATCGTCTCGGTCTGCGAGTCGATCAAGCGCGGCCTCGTGGCCCAGGGCGTGCCGGCGGAGAAGATCCACGTCATCTACTCGGGCACCGACACCGACCGCTTCAACCCGCAGGTGGACGGGGCCGCGATCCGGCGCGAGCTCGGCCTGGGCCCGGACGACTTCCTCTTCACCCAGATCGGCGTGCGGAGCTGGAAGGGGAACGACGACACGATCGACGCGCTCGCGCTCGCGGTGCCGCGCGCGCCCCGCGCCCGGCTCCTCGTGGTGGGCGCGCGGGGCCCGCAGGTCCTCCTGGACCGGGCGCGGGCCCGGGGCGTCGCGGACCGCGTGCGCGTGCTCGGCTACCGGGAGGACGTCCCCGAGATCCTCGCGGGGAGCGACTGCTGCGTGGACGCGTCCTACGCGGGCCTCGGCATCACCGGCACCCTGCGCGAGGCGCTGGCCGTCGAGACCGCCGTGATCGCGAGCGACCTCGAGGGCAACCCCGAGCTGGTCATCCACGGCGAGACGGGGCTGCTCTTCCCGCCGCGCGACGTGAAGGCCCTGGCGGAGGCCATGGCGCGGATGGTCGCCGACCGCGCGTTCGGCGAGGCGACGGCCCGCGCGGGGCGGAAGCTCGTCGAGGCGAAGTTCTCGACGCGCGCCAAGCTCGACGCGACGGAGTCGCTCTACCGGCGCCTCCTGGGAGACCGGCGGCGATGATCCGCGTGGCCGCGCCCTACCGGCGCCTCGTCCCCTATCTCCGGCCGCACGTCCCCGTGCTCGTCGTCGGTTCGCTGCTCGCGCTCATCGTGTCGGCGATGGAGGGCCTCACCGCGTGGCTCGTCAAGCCGGTGATGGACGACATCTTCATCCGGCGCGACGTGGTCATGCTCAGGCTGATCCCGCTGGTGCTCCTCGCCGTCTACGTCGTCAAGGGCGTCGCGCGCTACCTCCAGTCGTACCTCATGGCGGCCGCCGGCGAGCGCGTCGTCGCGCGCCTCCGCCGCGACCTCTACACCCACATCCAGACGCAGCCGCTCTCGTTCTTCTCCGACTTGCACTCGGCCGACCTCATGTCGCGGATCCTCAACGACGTGGGGCGCCTCGCCCGGCTCTCCTCGGGTGTGCTGGTGATGGCGGTGCGGCAGATCGGGACGATCGTGGCACTCTTGGGCGTGATGCTCACCCGCGAGTGGGCGCTCACGCTGACCGCGCTCGTCGCCGTCCCGTTCATCGCCCTGATCGTCCGGGGCATCGGCGGCCGGCTCTACAGGATCAACAAGCGCACCCAGGAGCGCATCGCCCAGCTCGCGGTGCTCCTCCACGAGTCCTTCAGCGGGACCAAGATCGTGAAGGCGTTCGGGCGCGAGCGCCACGAGCAGGCGCGCTTCGACGCGCTCAACGACCGCCTCGTCGCCCTCTCGCTCAAGAACGTGCGCGCCGACGAGATCACGGAGCCGCTCATGGAGATCGCGGGCGCGTTCGGCATCATGGCGGCGCTCTGGTACGGCGGCTACCAGGTCATCCAGGGCCACATGACGCCGGGCACGCTCTTCTCGTTCACGGCGGCGGCGCTCATGCTCTACGGCCCGGTGCGCCGCCTCTCGCGCTCGCTCAACGTCGTCCAGCAGTCCACGGCGTCGGTCGAGCGCGTCTTCCACATCCTCGACATGCCGCCGGCGATCGCCGACCGGCCCGGCGCCGCGCGCCTCGAGACCTTCGGCGGCGAGCTCCGCTTCGAGCACGTGGATTTCCGCTACGCCGACGCCGGGGAGCTGACGCTCAAGGACATCACCCTCGACATCCGGAAGGGCGAGGTCGTGGCCTTCGTCGGCATGTCCGGCGCCGGCAAGTCCACGCTGATGGACCTGCTGCCCCGCTTCCACGACGTGGCGGCCGGCCGGATCACGCTCGACGGCCGCGACGTCCGCGACGTGACGCAGGCTTCGCTGCGCGCGCAGATGGGGATCGTCACGCAGGAGACCTTCCTCTTCAGCGACACCGTCCGCTACAACATCGCCTACGGGAAGCCCGAGGCCACGCCGGAGGCGATCGAGCGCGCCGCGCGCCAGGCGCACGCCCACGACTTCATCGTGGCCTGCCCCGAGGGCTACGACACCCTCGTCGGCGAGCGCGGCGTGCGCCTCTCGGGCGGCCAGCGCCAGCGGATCGCGATCGCGCGCGCCTTCCTGAAGGACCCGCCGATCCTCATCCTGGACGAGGCGACGTCGGACCTCGACGCCGAGAGCGAGTTCATGATCCAGCAGGCGCTCGCGGACCTGATGCGCGGGCGCACGGTCCTCGTCATCGCGCATCGTCTGGCGACGGTGCGGAGCGCGGACCGGATCGTCGTCGTCCACGACGGCCGCATCGCGGAGATCGGGCGGCACGACCAGCTGCTCGCGCGCGACGGCATCTACCGCCGCCTCTACGCGCTCCAGATGGAGGGCGTCGCGGGCTAGGCGAGGCCACGCGAGGAGGACCGCGATGACGACCCGCTCCGTCGTTCTGCTGCTCGCGCTGACGCTCTTCGCGACCGGCGCCGCGGCCCAGGTGTTTCGCTGGGTCGACGAGCAGGGCGGCGTCCACTACGCGGGCCGCCGTGACCAGGTTCCGGAGCAATACCGGTCGCAGCTTCCGCCCGAGAATCCCCCGGAGCCCGCGACGCCGGCGCCCCAGCCGGTGCCCGAGGTCTCGCGCCAGCCGGCCAACATCCCGGGCGAGTGCATTCTGCTCATCCAGGGCCTGTTCAGGGCGCGCGAATCGCGCTCGTACCGCAATTGCGACGAGTGCCGGAAGGCGGTCGAGGTGATGCGCCCCGAGGAGGCGTCCCGGGCCTCGTGCATCCCGGCCGGGCAGTAGGCGGCTAGCGCTCGCGGAAGCGGTTGACGATCGGCAGGCGCCAGTCGCGCCCGAAGGCGCGCGGCGTGATCTTGACCCCGATGGGCGCCTGGCGGCGCTTGTACTCGTTCCGGTTCACCATGGCGACGACGCGGCGAACGGTGTCCTCCGCGTGGCCGCGCGCGACGAGGTCCCGCACGCCGCGGTCCTCCTCGACGTAACCCTCGAGGATCGCGTCGAGGGCGGCGTAGGGCGGCAGCGTGTCCTGGTCCGTCTGGCCCGGGCGGAGCTCGGCCGAGGGCGCGCGCTCGAACACGCTCGCCGGGATCACCTCGCGGCCCGCGAGCGCGTTCGCCTTCCGCGCGACCTCGTAGACGAGCATCTTCGGGACGTCCTTGATGACCGCGAACCCGCCGGCCATGTCGCCGTAGAGGGTCGTGTAGCCCACGCTGTACTCGCTCTTGTTGCCGGTCGTCAGCACGAGCCACCCGAACTTGTTCGAGAGCGCCATGAGGAGGTTCCCGCGGATCCGGGCCTGGAGGTTCTCCTCGGTGACGTCCTCCTTGAGCCCCTTGAACGCCTTCGCGAGCACGCGCGTGTAGGCCTTGAGGACCGGCGTGATCGGGATCGAGAGGAACTCGATCCCGAGGTTCTTCGCGAGCCGCCCCGAGTCGCGGCGGGTGCCCGCCGACGTGAAGGGCGAGGGCATCGTCACGCCCGTGACGTTCTCCTTGCCGAGCGCCTCGACCGCGAGGGCGGCCACGAGCGAGGAGTCGATCCCGCCCGAGAGCCCGACCACGACGTGCTTGAAGCCGTTCTTCAGGACATAGTCGCGCGTGCCGAGGACGAGGGCGCGGTACACCTCCTCGACGCGCTCGAGCGGCACCACGTCGCGCGGTGGGAGCGGCGGCGCGGCGGCCGGCGGCGCGAGCGCCG
>DATFVL010000172.1 GCA_035260325.1 Candidatus Methylomirabilota bacterium
AGACGGCTGCCCTGGCGGCAGTCGCCGTCGATCGAGGAGAACTCTGAGCGGACCGTGAGAGGCCCGCCTGGCCCCCTAAGCTCGAGGCTCAATATGACCTCATCCTCATCGATTGCGCACCGACCGAATCGTTTCTCACGACTGCCGCGTATCTCGTAAGCGACTTCATCGTGGTCCCCGTGAAGCCTGAGTATCTTTCGGCGATCGGATTGCCGCTGCTGGTGAGATCGATGCGCGAGTTTTCACAGCACTACGAAGATCACAAGCTTGAGCTGGCCGGCATCGTCTTCAACGCGACTAGCAACTATGCGCCGGAGGAAGTTAAGTCGAAACGAGAAGTGAAAGCGAATCGCTGGGCAGAACGGCTGGTACATCTTCAAGTCGGAGGTCACATACTCTCGGTCGTATCCGAAGGGCGCGAGAGAGGGACGCCCGATCTTCAGTACTTCTTTTTCACGGACTGTACAGGCGAGCCGGTTCAGCGCCGTCGCAGAAGAATTCGCTGAGAAGAAGATCTGGACGACCCCTGTTAGCGCCGCTCTGGTCACGTAGCATCTCAGCCGGGAAGGCGAGCAGGGCCAGCTCAGCTGCACGAGCTAAGAAGGTGAAGCGGCGACCTACGAGGTAACGCTGGCCGCCGCCCTCTCAGGCCGCATCGTCTGCGCGGTTGGAGAAGAAGGCGAAGCAAAGGTCGACGTGAGGACGAGCCCTGTTGAGTTATGGAGGGCTTCGATGAAGATCCGCTACCTCAGGCGCAAGTCTGGACAGACCGTCGTCTCGGTGTGGCCGCCGCTATGGGCGTCTGCTGACAAGCCTGGAGACACGTTCGCCATTGGCGAGGTGGGTGTCCTTGTATCCGTCAAGCGCCTGGACGATCGCCTGAGCCTCACGATGAAATTCGAGGGGGGCGAGCACGTCGGGAGCCTCCAGTGGGACGCGCCGCCGTCGCTCGACGATGTCGAGAAGGTGCTGCGGGCGCATCTCGGCCACCCGATCAAGGCCATCAGCGAGCTGGACGCATAGCAGGTAAAAGCAGCGCGTCCCCCTGTGCCCCTGGCGAGCGGCTCACCGACCCGACGCGGGCCGTTGTCGAACACTTTATTGAGTCTCGCGCGGGCTGGTTGGAATGCACCCATCTCAAGGAACCTTCCCTCCATTCTGAGAAGTGCACAGGGGAAGATTCCGTCAGCGCCGATCGTCGCGGGCCGGCCCATCCCCATTGGCCCTTGATAGACTGCAGGCGCTCGAACCCGATGGCATCCTCGATCTTCATCGTCTCACCTTGAGCTGTTTAACCGTTTATACTTTGCCGCGCGCCACGACGCGTGGGACCGGTGCGCCGTGTAGCCGGCGCCGACGACGAGCACTCCGGCCATGATGATAGAGACGGGATCGAAGACTCCCGGCTTGAGAAGCGAGTTGCTGGGATCGTTCGGGTCGTAGAACGCGGTAACGGTCCGACCCACGGGATAGTTGCGCGCCACGAAGTGCTGCACCTCCGCCTGGCTGCCGCACATGTAGGCGGTCCCGGCGCTGATGCGGTCGCCTTGATAGACTTGGCCCGCCACCGAGTAGCTGTAGCGAAGCCGCGGGTGGTAGGACGTACTAAAGCGCGGCATGCCTATGCAGCCCCGAAAGACGTGTGCTTCATCGATTCGCGCCCGAACGCTCGGCCACGCTCGGCTGCTTAGCGCGTCGCGAACGCTGCTGACGAACAGCGTCAAAAGGATTAGGCAGCCGAGGGCGAGGGCCGCCCAAATGAGCGCCTCGAGGCGCGGTGGGGGAGGCGCGTAGAACGCGGACGAGGCACGTCGCATCGCCCTCGATCTTACCGCGTTAGTTCAAAGGTAAGAGCACTCGACGCCCGCGGCGTTTCGGGATGATCCAGAAACCATCAAAAGGTTGGCTCCCCGGGCAGGACTCGAACCTGCGACCTAGTGATTAACAGTCACCCGCTCTACCGACTGAGCTACCGGGGAGTGTCGGCCGCCGAGCTACGAAACAACGATCGATTCTAGCTGATCTCCCGCCGCCCTTCCAACGCCTTGGTGAGCGTCACCTGGTCGGCGTACTCGAGGTCGCCGCCGACGGGCAGGCCGCGCGCGATGCGCGTCACGCGCAGGCCGAGCGGGCGCAAGAGCTTGGCGAGGTAGAGCGCGGTCGCCTCGCCCTCGACGTTCGGGTTGGTCGCCAGGATCACCTCCTCGACCGCGCCGGCCTCGACGCGCGCCAGCAGCTCCCGCACCTTCAGCTCGTCGGGGCCGATACCGTCGAGCGGCGAGAGCGCGCCGAGGAGCACGTGGTAGCGGCCGCGGTACTCACCGGTGCGCTCCATCGCGAGCAGGTCGTTCGGCTCCTCGACGACGCAGAGCAGCCGCGCGTCGCGCCCCGGGTCGGCGCAGAGGCGGCACGGGTCCTCGTCGGTCACGTTGAAGCACGTCCGGCAGTAGACGATCCGGTCCTTCACGGCGACGAGCGACTCGGAGAGCTCGCGGACTTCGTCGGCGGGACGCTTCAGGAGAAAGAACGTGAGACGCTGCGCCGTCTTGGGCCCGATGCCGGGGAGCCGCTGGAGCGCGTCGATCAGCCGCGCGACCGGTTCGGGGTAGTACGCCACGGCTCCCCGCTACATGCCCAGGCCGGGGATCTTGAGTCCCCCGGTCAGCTTGCCGAGCTCCTGCTGCACGAGCTCGCGCGACTTCCGGAGCGCCTCGTTGCAGGCGGCGAGCACGAGGTCCTCGAGCATCTGGACGTCGTCCTTGCTCACGACCTCGGGGTCGATCTTGATCGACAGGATCTCCTGCTTGCCGTTGGCCTCGACCGTCACCATGCCGCCGCCCGCCGTGGCCTCCACCTTCTTCCGGCCGACTTCCTCCTGCATGGCGGCCATCTGCTGCTGGAGCTTCTGCGCTTCCTTCATGATGTTGCCGTAGCCCTTCACTGGCCTTCTCCTTCCGGCAGGCGCGGCCGCACCGCGACCACCTCACCCTGGAACTCGGCGAGCGCCGCCTGGACCGCGGGGTGCTCGGCCACGCCGCCGGGTCCCGTGCCGCCCGCCTGGACGGTGATGCGCTCGGCGCCGGGCACGTAACGCCGGACCGCCTGCACGATCAGGTCGCGGTTCGCGCTGTCCGCCAGCATCTCACGGTGGAAGTGGTTTCCGGTCAGGACGATCGTGAGCGCGCCCTCGCTCACGCCCCCGGGCTGGGCCTGGGCGAGCAGGGCGCCGAGCATCGGCTTCTTCTTCGTGACCTCGTCCACGACGCGCTCCCAGGCGGTGCCGAGCTCGGCGTCCGGCGGCGGAGCGGGCCGCGCCGCGGGGACGGCGGCCTGGGGCGGCGCCGCGGGGCGCGCGGGCGGCGCCTGCGGCGGGAGCGGGGCGCGGCGCGGCTCGGGGGCCGGGCGCGCCGCGGCCGGCGCCGCCTCCGGCAGCAGGCTCGCCTGGGCGGGCCGCGCGCCCACCGGGCCCGCCGCCACGGCCTGCTGGCGGAGCAGCGCCTGCGCCTCGTCCACGCGGCGGAGCACGTCGTCGAGCGCCTGCGGGACCGGCCGCCGCGTGGCGCGCACGGTCGCGATCTCCAGCTCGACGCGCGGGTGCGGCGACTCGCGCATGAGCGCGTCGGCCTCGAGAAAGGCGCGCAGGACGTACAGGAGCTCGTCGAGCGACGACGCCTCGCCGAGCTTCCTGAGCTCGTTGCCCTCCTGGTGCGTGAGATCCGCGAGCTTGGCGGTCGGCGCGGCCTTGAGCACGAGCGCCCGGCGCAGGAGCTCGACGACGTCGCGCGCGAACGCCTGGAGGTCCTCGCCGTCGCGCGCCGCGCGGTCGATCGCCTCGAGCGCCGGCCCCGTGTCGTGCGCGACGAGCGCCGCGGCGAAGGCGCCGACGGCCGCGGGCGCCGTGGCGCCGAGGAGCTCGGCGACGGGCGCCGCCTCGAGCCGGCCCGCGCCGTAGGCGATCGCGGTGTCGGCGAGCGAGAGCGCGTCGCGCAGCGAGCCCTCCGCGGCGCGGACGATCACGGGCAGCGCCGCGGGCTCGAACGGCACCTTCTCCTCGCCCAGGATCCGCTCGAGGGTGCGCGTGAGCGCGTCGGGGGCGATCGGCCGGAAGTCGAAGCGCTGCACGCGCGAGAGGACCGTCGCCGGGATGTCGCGCGGGTCGGTCGTCGCCAGCACGAACACGACGTGGCTCGGCGGCTCCTCGAGCGTCTTCAGCAGCGCGTTGAAGGCGGCCTCGGTGAGCTGGTGGACCTCGTCGATGATGTAGACCTTGTAGCGGCCGCGCGCCGGCGCGTATTTCACGTTCTCGCGGAGCGTGCGGATCTCCTCGATGCCGCGGTTCGAGGCGCCGTCGATCTCGATCACGTCCACGAGCGTCCCCGCCTGCGCCTCGCGGCAGACCGCGCACGCGCCGCACGGCTCGGCGCCCGTGCGCGCGGAACAGAGGAGCGCCCGCGCCAGCAGGCGCGCCGTCGTGGTCTTGCCGACGCCGCGGGGGCCGGCGAAGAGATAGGCGTGGGCGATGCGGCCGGAGGCGAGCGCGTTCCCGAGCGTCCGCGTGATCGCGTCCTGGCCGACGACCGCGTCGAACGTCTGCGGCCGCCACTTCCGCGCGAGGACCTGGTAACTCAAGTGACCGTGCACCCACCTTCGAACGACCCGCACTGCGAACTCCCCACGACACCAGCTCCGGTCAGGTACTCCCACGGCACACGAGAGGGTCGCCTTACCGTTGCTCCCTTCCGGGCCTGGCGGGGTTCGACGATTCTCGCTGCGTGGGGCCCAACCTTCAACGCCGCGCCATGAGGCTCACTCAACACGGGCCGCCCTCGAGAGGGAATTCGACCCCGCTGAAGCGGATTGCGGGTTACAGGGCACCGCTAACTCCCCGTCTAGCACGGTCACGCCGCAGATCAATGGCGGAGGGGGCGGGATTTGAACCCGCGGCACAGGGTTTACCCGTGCACGGCATTTCCAGTGCCGCACCTTCGGCCGCTCGGTCACCCCTCCTCTGAAATTTGGCGGAGGGGAGAGGATTTGAACCCCCGAGGGACCTTCTGGGCCCCTATCCGATTTCGAGTCGGACGCCTTCAACCGGGCTCGGCCACCCCTCCGCGCCAATCGTGTCCGCAATGCGTCCCAGTATCTCATCCCTTGGGCTCATTGCCGCTTCGCTTCGAAGAACCGCCGGAGCATCGCGCCGCACTCGCCCGCGAGCACGCCGCCCGTCGCCTCGACGCGATGGTTGAGCCGGCCGTCGTCGAGGAGCCGATAGACCGACTCGACCGCGCCCGCCTTCGGATCCAGGGCGCCGTACACCACACGCGCGACGCGCGCGTGGAGCGCGGCGCCGCAGCACATCGGGCACGGCTCGACGGTCACGTAGAGCGTCGCGCCCGCCAGGCGGTAGTTGCCGAGCGTCCGGCCCGCCTCGCGCAGCGCCAGGATCTCGGCGTGGGCGGTGGGATCGGCGAGCCCGATCGGCGCGTTGTGGGCGTGCGCCAGGACGGCGCCGTCGCGCACGACCGCGGCCCCCACCGGGACCTCGCCGGCCTCGAGCCCGCGCCGCGCCTCGTCGAGCGCCAGGCGCATGAACGCTTCGTCGGTTGACAACGGACCTCAACCGTAACCGCCCGTCCGGGCGAACGCAACCTTCTGAGGGCCCTTGATTCGGCCCACGCTTCGCCGAATACTAGGGCACCCGTCGTCCGCGACCGAGCTCTGGAGGTAGCGGTTGTTCCAGTACACCGTCTCGCGCGTCCTGTGGCTCGTGCCGACGCTCCTCGCGATGGCGCTCGTGACCTTCCTGGTCATGCACGCCACGCCGGGCAGCCCGCTCGATCCCGTGGCCGAGGGCGCGAACCCGCTCTCGCCCGAGGCGCAGAAGAACCTCGCCGCGGTCTATGGCCTCGACAAGCCGCTCCCCGAGCAGTTCCTGATCTTCCTCGGCAAGGTCGTGCGCGGCGACTTCGGGATGTCGTTCGTCTACAAGACCCGGACGGTGACCGAGATCCTCCGCGAGACCTTCCCGATCTCGCTGCTGCTCGGGACCATGGCGCTGGCGATCGCGATCACGGGCGGGCTCATGCTCGGGATCCTCGCCGCCGTCTATCAGAACCGCATGTGGGACTACGTCTCGGTCACGCTCGCGACGGTCGGCGTGGCCGTCCCGAACTTCGTCCTGGCGGTGTTCCTCATCATCCTCTTCTCGTTCGTCGTGCCGTTGTTCCCGACGGGCGGCTGGGACTCGCCGCGCGACTGGGTGCTTCCGACCGTCACGCTGGCGCTCGCGCCGATGGGGATCATCGCGCGCTTCACGCGCGCCTCGATGCTCGAGGTGATCCGCGCGGACTACACGCTGACCGCGCGCGCCAAGGGCCTGGGTGAGGGCCCCGTCATCTTCAAGCACGCGCTGAAGAACGCTTTCATTCCGGTCGTGACGCTGCTGGGACCGATGTTCGCCGCGGTCGGCACCGGCTCCTTCTTCGTCGAGTCGATCTTCCGCGTGCCCGGCATGGGCAGGTTCTTCGTCCTCTCGATGACCGGCCGCGATTACCCGATGATCATGGCCGTCGTCCTCACCTACGGCGCGTTCCTCGCCGTCATGAACCTCGTCGTGGACCTGCTCTATGGCACTCTCGACCCCCGCATCCGGTACTAAGCTCGCCGGCGCGGTGCGGGCCGCGGCGTCCGTGACGCGGCCGACGAGCCTCGCGCGCGACGCGGTCAGGCGCCTGCTCCGGAACCGCCTCGCGATGGCCGGGGGCGTCGTCATCGTCCTGCTCTGCCTCATCGCGATCTTTGCCGACGTGCTCACGCCGCTGCCGTACACCAAGACGAACTTCGGCCGGCTCAACGAGGCGCCCTCGCGCGACTATCCGCTCGGCACCGACCAGCTCGGCCGCGATCTCCTCTCGCGGATGATTTACGGCGCGCGCGTCTCGATGCTCGTGGGGCTCGGCGCGCAGGTGATCGTCGTCCTCATCGGCGTGCCCATCGGAGCGCTCTCCGGCTACCTCGGCGGACGCGTGGACCTCGTCCTCACCCGCTTCGTCGACGTGATGTACGCCTTCCCTCGGCTCCTCTTCGTGATCCTCGTCATGTCCATGCTGGGCGCTGGCCTCACGAACATCTTCATCGCGATCGGCTTCACCGGCTGGGTCGGGATCGCACGCCAGACGCGCGCCCAGGTGCTGACGATCAAGGAGAAGGAGTTCGTGGACGGCGCGCGAGCGCTGGGCGCCGGATTCGGCCGGCTGCTTGTGCGCCACGTCCTGCCGAACGCGCTGACGCCGATCGTCGTGTCGGTGACCTTCGGGATCCCGGAGGCGATCTTCACCGAGGCCGCGCTCTCGTTCATCGGCGTCGGGATCAACCCGCCGACGCCCTCGTGGGGCCAGATGGTCGGCGAGGGCCAGCAATACATCCGCTCCTACTGGCATCTCTGCGTGTTCCCGTCGATCGCGATCGCCGTCACCATGCTGGCGTTCACCTTCTTCGGCGACGGCGTCCGCGACGCGCTCGACCCGAAGCTCAAGTGACTTCACGCGCAACCGACGCAAGGGAGGCTTGTCCATGAAGACCCCACCGATCACCGACGCGCAACTCGACCTGCTCGCGGCGCGGCTCGCGGTCGCCGGCGTGGGCCGGCGCGAGTTCCTGAAGGTCGCCGCCGGCCTGGCCGCGCTGGGCGCCGCGGGCTTCAACGCGCGCCCGGCGGCCGCGGCACCCAAGCTCAAGCCCGGTGAGAAGCTCGCGAAAGACCAGCACTTCCGTTGGGGCGGCGGCGGTTGGTACCAGAACGACCCGTCGAGCCACGACTTCAACAAGGACCTCTACTGCTCGGGCGTCTCGGAGCTCTGGGCCGGGCTCATGAAATTCAACGCCGACTTCCAGCCTGTGCTGTACGTCGCCGAGAAGGTCAACTCCAACAAGGACGGTTCGGCGTGGACGTTCACGATCCGCAAGGACTCCAAGTGGTCCGACGGCGGCCCGTGCTCGGCCCGCGACTTCGAGTGGTCCTGGAAGCGACAGATGGACCCCGCGAGCGCCAACCCGTACTCAAGCTATTTCTACGACATCAAGGGCGCCGAGGCGTTCAACAAGAAGCAGGTGCCCGACGCCTCCCAGGTCGGCGTGGTCGCCAAGGACGATTGGACGCTCGAGGTGACGCTCGAGGGGCCGCGCGGCTACTTCCCGGTCCTCTCGGCCTATCTCGCGGCGCTACCCGCGCACAAGGGGTCGGTCGAGAAGTACGGGGACAAGTGGACGGAGGCGGGCAACATCGTCTGCAACGGGCCCTTCGTCCTCGAGGCTTGGGAGCACAACAAGGTCATGGTCCTGCGGAAGAACAAGCACTTCCTCGGCGCCAAGGACGTCACGCTCGACCGCGTGACGATTCCGATCATCCCCGTGGCGTCGGGCGCGCTTCCCTACGAGAACAACGAGCTCGATATGACGTCCCTCGGGACCGGCGACCTCAAGCGCCTGCAGTCGAATTCGAAGACCGTCGAGGAGGTCTTCCGCTACCCCTTCCCGGGCACGTGGTACCTGCTCCCGCAGGTGACGAAGCCGCCTTTCGACAACGTGAAGGTGCGGCGCGCCGTCGGCCACGCGATCGACCGCGCCAACGTCATCAAGGTCGCGCAGGGCTTCGCCATCCCGGCCCACTCGATGATCCCGCCGGGCTTCCCGGGCGCGGTCGACGACCCGAAGATCAAGGCCGTCCAGAGGTTCGATCCGAAAGCGGCGATAGCGATGCTGAAGGGTACCCCGTTCGAGGGCGGCAAGAACTGGCCGAAGATCACGCTCTCGATGCGCGACGAGGGCTACGGCTCCAAGCCCCTCGCCGAGGCCGTGCAGGCGGTCCTCCTCGAGCACCTCAACATGAAGACCGACCTCGAGGTCCTCGAGCAGCGCGTGTTCCGGGAGCGCCTCTGGAAACACGATCTCCAGTTCGTCTGGATCCGCTGGTTCATGGACTACCCCGACCCGCACAACGAGTACTTCGACACCTTCTACGGCAAGAAGACCGCAGGGAAGCGCCAGGCGTGGGTCAACGACGCGTTCGACAAGGAGCTCGAGCAAGGCCGCGACACGCGCGACACCAAGAAGCGCATGGCGCACTACGCGAAGGCCGAGGAGATCATGCAGAGCGACGCCGGCTACGTCCCGGTCGCGTGGGTCGTGCGCTACGCCGCGGCGAAGCCGACGGTCCGCGGCCTCGAGAAGAACCGGCAGGGCGAGCTCGTCGTGGACGGCAACATCTACGTGGACATGCTGTCGCACCTCTACATGGTCGAGAAGGCCTGACGGCCGGACCGTCGGATCAGGGGGACTTCGGGTACGAGGTCAGCCGGCGGACGAGATACGACAGGCGCTCGAAGTGGTCCTCGGTCAGGTTGAGGAAGTAGAACACGTAGCCGTCGGAATCGATCCGGAGCAGGATCGACGTGGCCTGGAAGCTCTGGTCCTCCCCGGGCGCCATGAACGAGAGCTCGACCGTGGGACCCGGTCGGGTCATGGTGCCGGGCAGGACCTTCACGGCCTCGAAGCTCAGGTCCACGGTCGTCGTCTGCCATTCCCTGCCATCGCGCTCGCGGACGCGAACGGGAAGCGCGACGCTCGCCCGCGGATTCCGGCGCCGGTCGACCTGCCGCTCGGGCTGCTCGAACCACTCGAGGAGGTCGTGCAGCTGCTCGAACGGCACGGGCTTCGCGAGGAACTTGACCGCGCCGAGTGCGAGGCACTCCTGCGCCTGGCTCTCGGTCGCGATCCCCGACACGACGACGATCGGGATACCGGTGTGGCGGACCAGCGGGAGCCGCAGGAAGTCGAGGCCGCTCATGCGCGGTAGCCTGTAGTCGAGCAGGATCAGATCGGGGCGAGCCCCTTCCTCGAGCCGGACCAGCGCGTCCTCCGCCGACCTGACGGCCTCGGCCTCATGGCCGAGCTCGCCGCACAGGTCTCGCAGGACCTCGCCAACCGTCCGATCGTCCTCGACGATGAGTACCCGCATATTCGGTAGCCTTTGGCGGGGACTTGGACGCAAGACCGATACCACCGAATTTTCGGAAGCCTCACCGAGACGAACGCTTGTAAGGTCGCGGGTTTCTGGAACGGCGGCGAGCGCCCGGAAGGCGGCCGAGGCGGCCAGATTCTTGCCGGTGACTAGAAACCGGCCGTCAAGGACAGATCAGGCGGGGAGGTCCGGCGGCTCGCGGCGATCGGTCCCCGCCACCGCCTCGGCGACCATCCGGGCCAGGTCATCCACATCGAAGGGCTTGACGAGGTGGCCGTACGCGCCGATCTGGCGCGTCTCGCTGAGGAGCACGGGATCATCGTCGGCGGTCACGATGATCACGGGGATCGTGGGATCCATCGAGCGGATGCGCTTCAAGACGTCCACGCCGTGGATCCCGCTCATGCGGACGTCCAGCAGCACGACGTCCGGCCGCGCGAGCGCGATCGCCATGAGCGCGTCGGCACCGTGCAGCGCGCGGTCCACGTCGTAACCGGACGTGACGAGGAATTTCCCCACGAACTCGACGAACTCGGCCTCGTCGTCGACGATCAGCACCTTCGCGCCTGTGGCGGTCACCGACTCGCGACTCTATCGCGGCGGCGCCCTTGCTTCAATCAGGCGTTTCCCTAGCTAGGCGGTTTCCGGAGCTGTGAACGGAGCTACAGAGCGGCGCGGGAAGTGGTGGGCCCTAGAGGATTCGAACCTCTGGCCTTCGGATTCGTAGTCCTGTGGCTCATTGTCGCAACCATGCGTCAGATCGCCTTTTGTTCCTTCGACTGTCTCCGAACTCCCACCCGATTGTCTCCGATCTTCGCGAGACCGCCCGCCTTCACGAGCTGAGCCGCCCGGTACGCCTGGGTCTGCAAGGCCGCTTGGCGCTGGTCGTCGACGCTTACGATGTTGTAGCGCTCGAAGACATGGCGGGTCTTCCAGCCGGCCCGCTTCATAATCACGCC
>DATFVL010000173.1 GCA_035260325.1 Candidatus Methylomirabilota bacterium
GCAGGCCGTCGCGGGGCCGCAGGGCGAGCCGCAGCACGGCCCGGGGCCGGGGCCCCGGCGTGCGAGGCGAGCGAACCCGGGGGGCCCCCGCCGTCGGAGGCGAGCGAAAGATGAGAATCACGGGAGTGATCCAGGCGGGAGGCAAGAGCACGCGCATGGGCGGCCGGCCCAAAGCGCTGCTCCCGCTCGGTGGCCGGCGGATCGTCGAGCGTGTCGTCGCGGCCGTCGCGCCCGCCGTCGACGACCTGCTCGTCGTGACCAACACGCCCGAGCTCTACGCCTTCCTCGGCCTGCCGATGGTGGGCGACGTCTATCCCGACTGTGGCTCGCTCGGCGGGATCTACTCGGGGCTCAAGCAGGCGCCCGGCGACGCCGCGTTCACCGTCGCGTGCGACATGCCGTTCCTCCACCCCGACGTCGTCCGGCTCGTCGTCGGGCGCGCGGGCGCGGGCGACGTCGTGATCCCGCGCGTCGGCGGCCAGTGGGAGACGCTGCACGCCGCGTACGCGAAGAGCTGCCTGCCGGCGATCGAGGCGCAGCTCGTGGCGGGGCGGCTCAAGATCGTGGAGTTCTTCGCGCGGGTGAGCGTGGTCGAGATCGCGGAGGCCGAGGTCGCCCGCCACCGCGATCCGGCGCTCGTCTTCATGAACGTCAACACGCCAGAGGAGCTCGAGCGGGCGCGCGCGCTCGCGACGGAGCTCGACGCGTGACACGGCTCCGTCCCGCTGTGCTCGTCCACTACCACGAGATCGGCCTGAAGCGCGGCAACCGCCCGCTCTTCCTCCGCCACCTCGCGCGGAACCTCACGCGCGCCGCCTCCGACCTCGGCCCGGTGAGCCTGCGCCAGCTCTCGGGCCGGATCCTCCTCGACCTCGACGCGAACCCGGCGCCCGAGCGCGTGCGCGACCGGGCCCTGCGCGTCTGCGGCGTGGCGAGCGCCGCGCTGGCGTATCGCGTGCCCTCGACGCTGGACGCCATGAAGGCGGTGGTCGGCCGTCTCATCGAGGGCCGGAAATTCGCGTCGTTCAGGATCACCGCGCGGCGGGCCTTCAAGACCTACCCGATGACCTCGATGGAGCTGAACCGTGAGCTCGGCGCCTTCGTGCTGGAGCGCGTCCCCGCGCGGGTGGACCTGCACGACGCCGAGCTCGAGATCCACGTCGAGGTGCTGCCCGCCGAGACCTTCGTCTACACGGACCCGTCGGCGGGCCCCGGGGGACTGCCGGTGGGCGCGTCGGGGACGGTGGCGGCGCTCCTCTCGGGCGGCATCGACTCCCCGGTCGCCGCGTGGCGCATGATGAAGCGGGGCTGCCGCGTGCTGTTCGTCCACTTCCACAGCGTGCCGTACCTGCCCGCGACCTCGCAGGCCAAGGCCCGCGCCCTCGCCGCGCGGCTCACCGAGTGGCAGTACGACGGGCACCTGCTCCTGGTGCCGTTTGGCGAGATCCAGCGCGAAGTCGTCCTCACGGTGCCGCCGCCGGCCCGCGTGGTCGTCTACCGGCGCCTCATGGTCCGGATCGCCGAGGCGCTCGGCCGCGAGCGCGGGGCGCTGGCCCTGGCGACGGGCGAGAGCCTGGGCCAGGTGGCCTCGCAGACGCTCGAGAACATCGCGCGGATCGACGAGGCCGCGGGCCTGCCGATCCTCCGCCCGCTGATCGGCATGGACAAGCTCGAGATCACCGCCGAGGCGCGCCGCCTCGGCACCTTCGAGATCTCGATCGAGCCCGACCAGGATTGCTGCACGCTCTTCGTCCCGATGCACCCCGCCACGCGGATGTCGGAGAGCGAGGTCCGGGCGGCCGAGGCGCGGCTGGACCTGCCGCGCCTCGTGGCGCAGGGCGTCGGCGGCGCGACGCTCGAGACCTTCGAGTTCCCCGCCCGCGCCCACGCCGTCGCCTGAGCCGACGACCGGCCTCCCCGTGTCCTCAGCGGCCGCCGTCAAGCGGCGCCGCGACGGTGCTACGATCCCGGCGGGAGATCTGCCATGACACCATCCGACGCCTCCAAGAACATGCGGCTCCTCGCCCACCACGACCTCGGCGGCTTCGGCAACGTCGGCGAGGGCATGGCCATCCAGCTCGCCCGCGACGGACGGCGCGTGCTGTGGCTGGGCCACGAGTCGGCGCCGAAGAACTTCACCGCCGTGGACGTGACGGATGCAAGAAAGCCCTCGGTCATCGTCCAGACCGATCTGCCCCACGGCGACATGCGGTCCAACAACCTGGACCTCGTGGGCGATCTGCTCGTGGTCCCGTACCAGACGAGCCGCGTCGGCATGAAGCCGGCGGGCGTCGAGTTCTTCAACGTCGCCGATCCCGGCCGGCCGCGCTCGATCGCGTTCTTCGACGCCTCCGGGCCCCACTCGCGCGGGGTGCACCATCTGTGGTTCGTGGATGGCGCCTACCTGCATCTGGCCAGCGGTGCGCCGGACTTCAAGCCCAGGAACCCGAAGGACGATCAGTTCTACCGGATCGTCGACGTCCGTCAGCCCACGCGTCCGGTCGAGGTCGGGCGCTGGTGGCTGCCCGGCACGCGCGACGGCGATCCGGAGCCGCCGCCGGCGCGGCACCCGAAGTTCGACGCCGGGTTTCGCGCCCACAATACGAACGTCTACCCGCGCCGGCCCGACCGGGCCTGGATCGGCTACATCGACGGCGGCGCGATCATCCTCGACATCTCGGACATGGCCCGGCCCCGTCTGCTGAGCCGGTGGGACTATCATCCGCCTTACCCGGGCTTCACCCACACCTTGCTGCCGCTCTTCGATCCCCAGCTCGTGATCGTCTCCGACGAAGCCACCGCCGAGGCCGGGAAGGATTGGCCGAAGCTCGTGTGGGTCGTCGATATCCGGGACGAGACGAACCCGGTGCCGATCTCGACCTTCCCGATCCCGGCCGTCGCCGAGTTTGCGGGACGAGGCGGGCGATACGGCGCCCACAACCTGCACGAGAATCGACCGGTGGCGGGCAATCTGGTGTCGGAGACGATCATCTTCGGTACCTTCTTCAATGGCGGCGTGCGCGCCTACGACGTCTCGAACCCGTTCCGGCCCGAAGAGGTCGCCTACTACGTGCCGGAGGCTCCGCGCGGGTCCCGGGCCGGGGCCGTGCAGATCAACGACGTGCTCGTCGACGAGCGCGGCGTCGTCTACGCCGTCGACCGCCTCATCGGCGGCCTCTACGTGCTGGAGCTCGACGTGTGACCGTTGCCGGCTCGACGGGGGCCATGCCCCGATATCTTGGTGGCTTGACTTGGCCTGACCCCTACAGATATGGTCACCCTATGACGGCGATCGCCCTCGGCGCCGACCATGCCGGGTTCCCCCTGAAAGAGGACCTCAAGGCCTGGCTGGTCGCGCAGGGCTATGAGGTCGTGGACTGCGGCACCCAGTCCGCCGAGTCCGTGGACTACCCCGACTACGCGGTCCTCGTCGCGAGCGCCGTGACGGCGGGCAAGGCGGGCCGCGGGGTCCTCGTCTGCGGCTCCGGCATCGGCATGGCGATCGCCGCCAACAAGGTCGCCGGCATCCGCGCGGCCGCGTGCACCGACGCCTACACCGCGCGGCTCAGCCGCGAGCACAACGACGCCAACGTGCTCGCGCTCGGCGCGCGGATCACCGCGCGGGACTCGGCCATCGAGATCCTCGAGACGTGGCTCGGGGCGGAGTTCGCCGGGGGCCGGCACGCGCGGCGTGTCCAGAAGCTCGGCGACCTGGACCGCGAGCGCGGAGGGCACGATGGGCCGGCTCGCTGAGTTCGACCCCGAGATCGCCAAGGCCCTGCGCGAGGAGGCCGAGCGCCAGCACCGCAACCTCGAGCTGATCGCCTCCGAGAACTTCGTCTCGGAGGCCGTCCTCGAGGCCGCGGGCTCGGTGCTGACCAACAAGTACGCCGAGGGCTATCCCGGCCGGCGCTACTACGGCGGCTGCGAGGTCGTGGACGTCGTCGAGGACCTCGCGATCGCGCGCGCCAAGGAGCTCTTCGGCGCGCCGCACGTGAACGTCCAGCCGCACTCCGGCGCCCAGGCGAACATGGCGGTCTACTTCACGCTGCTCCGGCCCGGCGACACGGTGCTCGGCCCGAACCTCTCCCACGGCGGGCACCTCACGGCCGGGAGCCCGGTCAACTACTCGGGCAAGCTCTACTCGATCGTGGCCTACGGCGTCCGGAAGGACACCGAGCGGATCGACCTCGACGAGGTGCGCGACCTCGCCCGGAAGCACCGGCCGAAGCTGATCATCGCCGGCGGCTCGGCGTTCCCGCGCGCGATCGAGTTCAAGCCGTTCGGCGAGATCGCGCGCGAGGTGGGCGCCCACCTCATGGCCGACATCGCCCATCCGGCGGGCCTCGTCGCGGCGGGCCTCCACCCGTCGCCCGTCGGGATCGCCGACTTCGTCACGACCACGACCCACAAGACGCTCCGCGGGCCGCGCGGCGGGATGATCATGTGCCGCGCCGAGGACGCCCAGGCCCTCGACAAGGCGGTGATGCCCGGCGTGCAGGGTGGCCCCCTCATGCACGTCATCGCGGCGAAGGCGGTCGCGTTCAAGGAGGCCCTGCGGCCGGAGTGGCGCGAGTATCAGAAGCAGATCGTGAAGAACGCGAAGGCGCTCGCCGACGCCCTCCTGGCGCGCGGCTTCCGGCTGGTCTCGGGCGGCACCGACACTCACCTGATCCTCGTGGACCTCACGGGCCGCGGGATCACCGGCAAGGACGCGCAGGAGGCGCTGGACCGGGCGTGGATCACGGTGAACAAGAACACGGTGCCCTTCGAGACGAAGAGCCCGATGGTCACGAGCGGGATCCGTCTCGGCACGCCCGCCGTCACGACGCGCGGCATGCGCGAGCCCGAGATGGTCCGGATCGCGGAGCTGCTCGAGCGTGTCCTCGGCAACCTCGGCTCGGCGTCGGCCGAGGCGAAGGCGCGCGACGAGGTTCACGAGCTGACGAACCGTTTTCCGCTCTATCCCGAGCGGAGGGCGTGAGAGGGGGGGCCGGCCGGTGAAATGCCCGTTCTGCGGACACACGGAGGATCGGGTCGTCGACTCCCGCGTGGGGCGCGACGGCGAGTTCATCCGCCGCCGGCGTGAGTGCCTCAAGTGCCACCGGCGCTACACCACGTACGAGTACATCGAGGACGTCCTGCCCCACGTCGAGAAGCGCGACGGACGGCGCGAGCCCTTCGACCGGCAGAAGCTCCGCGGCTCGATCCTCAAGGCCTGCGAGAAGCGCTCCGTCGGCGTGCAGGCCGTGGACGACGTCGTCGTCGAGATCGAGGCGCAGCTCCACGAGCGCGCCGAGAAGGAGATCACGAGCAAGGAGCTCGGCGAGATCGTGATGGAGCATCTCCAGAAGCTCGACCAGGTGGCCTACGTGCGCTTCGCCTCCGTCTACCGGCAGTTCAAGGATATCGCGCAGTTCATGGACGAGGTGAAGGGCCTGCTCAAGGACGACAAGACGAAGCCCTCGGCGGCCGCCCCGAAGCCGAAGGTGGTCGCGAAGGCCAAATAGGGCCCCGGCGCAGAATCATTGACATCGACCGGCGCCGCGAGGTAGCGTGGGTTCGGTCGCCACGGCCGTCACGCATTGTCAACCGCGCACACTCAGCCTGCTTGAGGAGACCCCGTCGATGAGACGTCAGCTGAAGAAGCTTGTCTTCGTCGAGCCCAAGTCGACGCATCTCCACATCTACAGCCGCGTGTGCATCCCGCGCCTCGGCTCGGTCCTCCTCGCCACGCTCATGCGCGCCAAGGGCTACGACGTCCGCGTCTACATCGAGGACATCCATCCGATCGACATGGGGGAGGTCCTCTCCGCGGATCTGGTCGCGATCTCGGCGATCACCTCGACGGCCCCCCAGTCCTATCGCCTCGCGGACCGGGTGCGCGAGGCGGGGGCGATCGCGGTGGTCGGCGGCACCCACACGAGCTTCCTGCCGGACGAGGGGCTCGAGCACGCCGACTTCGTCGTCCGCGGCGAGGGCGAGTTCGCCTTCCAGGAGCTGGTGGACGCGATCCAGGCGGGCGCGGGGTTCGAGACGATCCAGAACCTCTCGTACCGCACCGAGGGCCGCGCCGTGCACAACCCCGAGCGGCCCAAGATCGCGGACCTCGACGTGAACCCGATCCCCGACTACCGCCTGATCACCGGCTGGAAGCCGGGCGGCGTCGTGTCGATCGCGACCTCACGCGGCTGCCCGTTCTCCTGCACCTTCTGCTCGGTGCCGGGGATGTACGGCCACGCGTTCCGCACGCACTCGATCGAGCGCGTGCTCCAGGAGCTCGAGGTCCACAAGGGCAACGCGTACACGTTCTTCGCCGACGACATCTTCACGGCGAACAAGAAGCGGGTGAAGGAGCTCCTGCACAAGATGATCGCGCGCGACCTGACGCCGCTCTGGGGGGCGCAGGTGCGGACCGAGACCGTGGACGACCCCGAGCTGCTCCAGATGATGCGCGACTCGAACTGCATGAACGTCTACGTCGGCTTCGAGTCCATCAACCCCCGCACGCTCAAGCTCTTCAACAAGAAGCAGGACCTCGGCAAGATCGAGCGCTCGATCGAGCGCTTCCACGCCCACGGGATCAAGATCCACGGCATGTTCGTCGTCGGCTCGGACGAGGACGACCTGGAGACGCTCGACGCGACCGCGGACTTCGCGCTCAAGCACGACATCGACTCGATCCAGTTCATGATCCTGACGCCGATCCCGGGCTCGCCCGACTACGACACGCTCTACGCCCGCGGCGAGAAGTACGTGATCAGCAAGAACTGGCAGTTCTACGACGGCCACCACGTCGTCCACCAGCCGCGCCGGATCAGCCCCTACGAGCTGCAGATCGGCGCGATCCGGGCGATGGAGAAGTTCTACTCCTGGCGCGGGATCGCGCAGAAGGCCCTGAAGCGCGACGTCTACTACGCGATGATCCGCTACTGGGGCAAGAAGATGATCCGCGAGTGGTGGAAGGACGAGGAGAACCGCGCCCACGTCGAGTGGCTCCGCTCGCAGCTCTACGCGGACGCGCGGGCGCTCGGCCACGACGCGCTCAAGACGGTCGGGCTTCCCGCGCTCCTGCTCCAGGACTCGGTCGGCCGGCTGCTCCAGCGCTTCCTCGGCGAGCTCGGCGTCAAGGTCGTCCCGCTCGCCGAGGCGGCGGCGGAGGCGGCCGCCGAGGGCGCGGCGAAGGCGCGCGAGACCTTCGACTGCCTGATCACGCCCATCGTCAAGCGGGCGGCCGAGGAGCGCGCCGAGTTCCACGCGCGCCTCCAGGCCGTCACCGAGGTGCTCCGCGTGCGCTGGGAGCAGCTGCCCAAGGTGAGCTTCCCGCTCGTGGACGGGCAGGGGCCGGTCTTCGAGCCGTTCGCGAAGATCGGGCTTCTCTTCACCAAGAACCTCGACCGGATCCGCGACGCCTACAAGACCGCGGGCGTCGCCGAGGGGCTCTGGGAAGCCGCGTAGACGAGACGCGCGCCGGCCTGGCCGCGGCTCGAGCGCTGGCTTCGCCGGCGCAACCGGTCTGTGAGCGCGGCCGTCGAGGGTGATCGGTGGGGGTGTCGGGGGGAGCGGCGTCGCTCCCCCCGACGTCGTTAGGGCGCCTTCGGCTCCTGGACGGAGGACGGCTTACGCGCGTGGCGCCGCCGCACGAACTCCTCGTTGAGCGGCACGCCCTTCTTGCAGAGCGGGCAGTCCTCCGGCTCGTAGGTCGGGAAGTCGCGGCTCACCAGGCTGAACACCGGGCGGTCGCCGACCTCGACCGAGGTGCGGCGCCAGAGGCAGCCGATCCCGATCACCTGCGCCCCGAGCTGCTCGACGAGGTCGACGAGGAGACCGAGCGTCGAGCCGGTGCTGACGAGGTCCTCCACGAGCAGGACCTTCGAGCCTCGCCGCACGAGGCGCTGGAACTCCACCGGCAGCGAGACCCGCCGCTTGCCCCCCGAGAGCCCCTTGGTGCCGTAGATCACGATCGGCCGCGACGGGTGCGCGCGGGCCACGCAGTGCGAGAGGATGAGCGCGCCGGGGCCCGTGGAGAGGACGACGTCGATCGGCCACGGGGCGAAGTGCTTGGCGATGACCGCGCCGAGGCCCTCCGTGAACGAGGGCTCGGTCGTCACGAGCGTCTTTTCGATGTACTCCATCGTGTGCTGGCCCGACGGCAGCAGCACGTGGTCGTTGGCGTGGTACGCGCCCGTGCGTTTCAGGATCTCGAGGTGGATCTTCTCGCGGACCTCGACCTCGACGGCGACCGGGTCCTTCCTGGGCGCGGCGCTCATCCGGTTCCTCCCGGGCGCATTATCGCATTTTATTGCTACACTCGGCGTATGCGCGTCCTCGCCGTGGAAACCTCGACGCTCGCCGGCGGCGCCGCGCTCCTCGACGGCGACCGCGTCGTCGGGCAGTACCTGCTCGACGTCGGCGCCACGCACTCCGAGCGCCTCATGGTCGCGGTGGACCGTCTCCTCGGCGACGCGGGCTGGACGCCGGCGCGCCTCGAGGGGCTCGCCGTCGCGGTCGGCCCGGGGTCGTTCACCGGCCTCCGGCTCGGGATCAGCACCGTGAAGGGGCTCGCGCTCGCCCTCGGGATCCCGATCGCCGCGGTGCCCACGCTCGACGCGATGGCCGCGTCGCTCCCGTTCGCGGCCCTGCCGGTCTGCCCCGTGCTCGACGCACGCAAGCACGAGGTCTACGCCTCGCGCTACCGCTGGGACGGGCGCGCCATGCGGCGCGAGTGGGAGTACCTCGCCCTGGCGCCCGCGGAGCTCGCGCGGCGGCTCGACGAGCCGACGGTGCTCCTCGGCGACGCGGCCCGCGCCATCGTCTCGCCCCACGCGCGCCCGGCGCCGCCCACCCATCAGGCGCCGTCGCCCGCCTGCGTCGGGTTCCTGGGCGCGGCCCGCCTCCGGGCCGGTGAGACCGTGGCGCCCGCCGACCTCGTCCCGATCTACCTCCGGCCCTCCGAGGCGGAGCTGAAGCGCCGTGCCGCCGCGGTCCGTTGACCGGATGGGCCCCGAGGACCTCGACGAGGTCCTCGCCATCGAGCGCGCGTCGTTCTCCATGCCCTGGTCGCGCGGCGCGTTCCTCTACGAGATGCAGCAGAACCGCGTCGCCCGCTGCTGGGTCATGCGGGAGGACGGCCGCGTGATCGGCTACCTCTGTCTCTGGGAGATCGCCGACGAGCTCCACATCACCAACATCGCGGTCCACCCGACGCGGCGCCGCCAGGGGGTCGGGCGGGTGCTGCTCCAGGGCGTCCTCGAGGACGCGCGCGAGCGGCGGCTCCGGCTCGTCGTGCTCGAAGTGCGGCCGAGCAACACGGAGGCCCGCACCCTCTACGAGGGCTTCGGCTTCCGGGTGATCGGCCGCCGGCGCGGCTACTACTACGACACCGGCGAGGACGCCCTCGTCATGGAGGCCGACCTCCAGACCTCGCAGCCGGGAACCCGGACGTAGCGTCGATCGTTTGTGCTACAAGCCGGTGCTGCCATTCCGAGCGACGGCGAAAGGAGACGCAATGACGCGGGCGAAACGACTGGTCAGCCTCGTCGGGTTGGTGACCCTCCTGGAGCCGCTGGTCGGGGCGGGCGTCTACGGCTACGTGGGAGGGCCCGTGCGCAACGTCACGGACCTCGCGCCCACCTGCGCGAGTTGCCATTCGTCGTTCTCGAGAGATCAGCTCCGGAACGAGCCGGAGGCGTTTGCGGCCGGGCAGGTCAAGGAGGTCAAGCACTACAAGGCGATCGAAGACGGGATCGGCCCGTACCAGCAGATGGCCCCCGCCGACCGCCAGAAGCTCCTGGCCGATGTGAAGACGATGGACGAGAACGCGTCGCTCACGCTGCACGCGCCGACCAGCCTGCGGCCCGGCCAGGAGGCGCAGATCACGGTGAACGTGAGGGGCGGCCAGGGCGTCGTGGGCGTATTCCTGATCGACACCGACCTCCGCTTCCAGGCGCGGCCGCTCCAGGGCGAGGGCTGGGTCATCGTCGGCGCGCCGAAAGTCTGGGGGAGCGACGGCCAGGAGCAGACGCGGTGGGTCGACAGCCGCGCGCCCGGACTCCGGAAGAACCTCAACAGCGCGCTGATCTTCGACCAGAAGACGGACCTCGCCGCGAAGAAGTTCGCCGAGGGCAAGGTCGTCTGGACGGTCAAGGCGCCCCAGGAACCGGGCACCTACACCATCAGCGTCGCGTTCCACTTCGGCTCCGAGCGCGCGTCGCCCGTCGGGACGGTGACGACGCCGACCGGCCAGGTGTTTCCTCGCGGAGGGCCGGCCGGCGCGTCGGCGCGCGTCATGCTGGCCAAGCCCGTGACCGTGGTGGTCCGCTAGGAAGGCGTCGGCAGGGGGCTCCGCCATCGCTCGCCCGCTCGTCCGGCGGCTCGCGCTGTGGGCCGGGGGCGGTGTCGGAGTCCTCGTGGTCACCGGCCTCTTCCTGGCGGGCCTCGTCGTCAAGGAGCACGACGACCGCTTCTGCGTCGCGTGCCACCTGCACGAGGCGAAGTTCAAGCGCTTCAACATCCGGCCGTCCGCGGACCTCGCGGGGTTCCACCATCAGAAGGACGCGACCGTCGGCTGCATCGCCTGCCACGGCGGCTCCGCCCCGCTCACGCGCGCGAAGGTGTGGACCGTCGCGGGCTTCGACACCCTGAGGTTTCTCGTCGGCGCCTACGACGAACCGACCCGCATGCGCGTGGGGCTCCACGACGCGGACTGCCGCCAGTGCCACACCCCCATCCTGAAGCCGGGAGCGTCGGCGGGCGGCTCCCCTCCGAGCATCGCGGTGAACTATGGCGCCGAGGCGCAGGACGAGGGATCGGGCGAGACCAACTATCACGCGATCCGCGATCACAACGCGGTGAGCGTCCGATGCGTCCGCTGCCACACCTCGCACACCACGAACGGCGAGGCTCGAAACCTCTTCATCTCGCGCCCGACCGTCCAGCCCATCTGCCGCGAGTGCCACAAGAACATGTGACGATCCTCAGGTGAGGACGCCGAGCGTGAGGGCGAGGATCAGCGTCGCGCCGCCGAGCCACCGCCCCCGGCGCGGCAGCAGGGTCATCGTGCCGACCGCCAGATGGAACACGGCGAGGCCCAGGAAGAAGTCGTTGAACAGCATGCCGAGGACGTTCAGCGCGAGGAAGCCGACCGCGAGCGCGCCGGGAACCGCGATGCGGGGCGCCCGCATGGCGAGCCCGAGCGCGATCAGGCACAGGAGATCCGCGATCAGGAGCCAGCGCGTGGCCGCCGGACCCGGCACGACGAGCGCCAAGCGTTCCAGCCAAACGCGTGCTGCGAGGTCCACGCCCCAAGGATAGCATCACCGGGCGCCCGACCCC
>DATFVL010000174.1 GCA_035260325.1 Candidatus Methylomirabilota bacterium
ATGCTCCCCTCTCCTCGCCGTGCTCGTCGCCTGTGGCCTGCTTGCGACGTGTCCGCCAGCGCTCGCGCAGGCCCCAAGCGCCGAGCGTGAGGGCGTCAAAACTGGGGGCGTCTACCGTCGGCCCCTTGGCAACGATCCAGAAACGCTTGATCCCGCGCGGATCAGCGACATCTACAGCCGTTCAGTCTCCCAGCAGATCTTTGACGGCCTCGCCCAGTTCGACCAGACGCTCACGATCGTGCCCGCGCTCGCCGACTTGTGGCGCGCCTCACGCGATGGTCTCACGTGGACGTTCAATCTCCGCAAGGGCGTGAAGTTCCATCACGGGCGCGAGGTCACCGCGGACGATGTCGTCTTCTCCCTGGAGCGGCTCTTGGACCCCAAGACCCGTTCGGGAGCCGCCGACCTCTTCATGAACCTGCGCGGCGCGCGGGAGTTCCGGGAGGGGCGTGCAAGAACCGTGGTCGGCCTCGTCGCGCTCGACCGTCACACGGTCCAAATGCAGCTCAACGAGGCCTTTGGACCGTTCGTCGCGGTCCTCGCCGTCGGGCACGCCAAGATCGTACCGCGGGACCTCGTGGAGCAGCACGACGACGCGTTCGGCCGCCAGCCCGTCGGCACGGGGCCCTTCAAGTTCAGCGGTTGGGAGCGCGGCAAGAAGATCGTCCTCAGCGCCAACCGTCAATACTTCGGGGGGCCGCCGCGTCTCGACCGCCTCGAGTACCGGATCTTCCCCGGCGAGCAGTCCGAGGCCATGTACGACGAGTTCCGGCGCGGCGCCCTCGAGGACACGCCGTTGCCGACGCGTGACTATCGCCTGATCCTGGCGGACTCGTCGCATATCTACGTCAAGCGTCCGATGCTGAGCGTGCGGTTCTACGGCTTCAACACGCGCGTGAAGCCGTTCGACGACCGGCGCGTCCGGCAGGCGTTCATCTACGCGATCGACCGGGAGGCCATTCACCAGGAGGTCGTCGCCGGCCGATTCTCGTTCGCGCGGGGGATCCTGCCGCCTGGCACGCAAGGCTTCAACCCCGCGGTCCGGGGCTACCCGTACGACCCCGCCAAGGCGCGGGACCTGCTGGCCCAGGCGGGCCATGCTGGAGCTCGCGGGCTGCCGGCGATCGTGATCTGGTCGGGAGCCAAGCGCGACGAGGTCGTGCGCGAGCACGAGCACATGCGGAAGTATCTGGCCGCGGTGGGCTTCGAGACACAGATCCAGTACCAGACTGACTGGCCCGCGTTCTCGAAGCTCCTGAACGAGGCGAAGCTGCCGGTCTTCCTCTATGCCTGGTACGCGGACGTTCCCGATCCCGACAACTTCCTATTCAAGCTCTTCCACTCGAAGAGCTCTCGGAACTTCTTCGGATACGCGAACGCCGAGGTGGACGAGCTCCTCGTCCAGGCGCGCAACGAGCCCGACGCCCAGCGCAGGGTCGAGCGCTACCGGCGCGCGGAGCAACTCGTGCTCGACGACGCGGTGATCATGCCGGTGTGGCACTTCACCTACGAGCGGCTCTTTCAACCCTACGTCCGGAGCGTCGAGGTGAACGGCCTCGGTGACCCGTATATCCCGCTGCGCAAGATCTGGCTGGAACGCCAGCGATGAGGCTTACGTCGCTCCGCGCCAAGCTCCTCTGGGGCACGGTCCTCGTGATCACGCTCGTGATGACCGGCGTGTTCGTCGTCGTCGAGCACCGCCAGCGCGTCGCGATCATCGACGAGTTCCAGCGCCGCGGCGAGGTGCTGGCCCGGAACCTCGGGGCCATCTCCTCCGGCCCGTTGCTCCTCTACAACTACACCGCGCTCGAGCAGAACGTCGCCCGCGTCGCCGCGGAGGAGGACGTGGTGTACGCGCTGGTCCTCGACGGCGACGGCAAGGTGGCCGCCCACAGCCGCCACCCGGAGCGCATCGGGATCGCGATGGAGGGCGCGGTGCACGCGCGCGCCGCCGCCGCGGCGGAGCCGCTGATCCAGGAGACCGTCACCGCGCGGGGCGAGTCCATCTACGACTTCACCGTGCCGGTGCAGGTGGACGGCCGCAAGTGGGGCACGATCCGCGTCGGGCTCTCCAAGCAGCGCATGGACGCCGAGATCCGGAAGACCCGGCTCGAGCTCGGCGCGCTCACGCTCCTCACGCTGCTGCTCGGCGGCGCGGGCGCCGCCGTGATGGCGCGGCGGATCGCCGGCCCCATGCGCGAGCTCGCCGAGGGCGCCGCCGCGATCTCGCGGGGCGACCTCGCCCAGCGCATCGAGCCCTCCACCGCCGACGAGATCGGGCGGCTCGCGGCGGCGTTCAACCACATGGCGGTCGAGCTCGGCGAGCGGCGGCGGGCGCTCGAGGAGGCCCACCACGAGCTCCAGCGCCAGTTCGTCGAGCTGGCCGACCTCAAGAGCTACACGGACAACATCCTGGGCTCGCTCACGAACGGCATCGTCACCGTGGACCTCGACGGGCGCGTGGTGACGCTCAACGCCGCGGCCGAGCTGCTCACCGGGTTCTTCCGCGGCGAGGTGTCCGCCCGCTACTGCAGCGAGGTCTTCGCCCACACCCCGGAGCTCTCCGACATCCTCATGGAGACCCTGGCGAGCCGCGCGCCGATCACGGGGGTGAGCCTGACGTTCCGCCGCCGGAACGGCGGCATGGTGCCGATCGAGTTCAGCACCGCGCCGCTCAAGGGCGGCGAGGGCAAGGACCTCGGCGTCATCGGCATCTTCCGCGACCTCACGCTCGTCCGCCGCCTCGAGAGCGACCTGCGCCGCTCGGACCGGCTCGCCGCGCTCGGCACGCTCGCCGCCGGTCTCGCCCACGAGATCAAGAACCCGCTCACGGCGCTCGTCACCTTCAGCCGGCACCTGGAGCGCAGGTTCGATGACGTCCACTTCCGCGAGAAGTTCCAGAACGTGGTGCCGCGCGAGCTCGAGCGGATCAACGCGATCGTCGAGCGCCTGCTCGAGCTGGCCCGCCCGGCGCGGCTCCACTTCGCGCTCGTCCGCGTGCCGGCGGTCCTCGACAGCGTGGTGGAGCTGTACGCGAACCAGATCGACGGCCGGCGGATCGAGGTCGTCCGCGAGTACGCGCGCGACGTGCCGCCGATCCAGGCCGACCAGGAGGGGCTCTACCGCGTGGTCGTGAACCTCGTGGCGAACGCCCTCGAGGCGATGCCCGCGGGCGGCCGGCTCACGCTGCGCGCGGGCTGGAGCGAGAGCGGCGACGCGCCGACGGCCTGGCGCCGGCGCGGGCCGGACCGGCGGGTGAAGATCCAGGTGGAGGACACGGGCGGCGGCATCCCGGTGTCCGACAGCGACCGCGTCTTCAACCCCTTCTACACGACGAAGGAAGGCGGCACCGGGCTCGGCCTGGCCCTCGCCCACAAGATCGTCGAGGACCACGGCGGCACCCTCAACTTCAGGAGCGTCCGCGGCCTCGGGACCGCGTTCACCGTCGTGCTCCCCCTCATTCCCGAGCCCCCGCCCGGCGCCGGTCTCGGCGACGAGGCCCCGCGGTGACCCCCGAGAGCGCGTCCCGCACGGCGGCGGAGCGCGCTCGCCTCGAAGAGGTGCTGGCCGACAACGAGCAGCTCCGGCGGCTGGCGTTGAGCGTCGCCCACGACTTCAACAACCTCCTCTCGGTCATCGTCGGCTACAGCGAGCTGATGCTCCGCCGGCTCAAGCCGAACGACCCGCTGCGGGCCAGCGCGGAGTCCATCAAGAAGGCGACCGAGTGGGGGATCGCGCTCGCGCAGCAGGTCCTCCTGACGACCCGCCGCGAGGGGCCGCCCCTCACCCCGGTGAGCCTGAACCAGGTCGTCACCAACGTCACGCGCGTGCTGCAGTCGGCGGTCGGCGAGCGCATCGCGCTGGTCACCAAGCTCGACCCCGCCGCGGGCTGCGTCCCCGTCAACCACGGCCAGCTCGGCCAGGTGATCATGAACCTCATCGTCAACGCGCGTGACGCCATGCCCGAGGGCGGCACGCTGACCGTCGAAACCGAGGCCGCGGGGCCCGAGGTCCTGCTGCGCGTCGCCGACACCGGGATCGGCATGGACACGGCGACGCGGGCCCGGCTGTTCGAGCCCTACTTCACGACCAAGGAGCCGGGCAAGGGCATGGGGCTCGGCCTCTCGACGGTCAACGACGTCGTCACCCAGCACCGCGGGCGCATCGAGGTGACGAGCGACGCCGGCCGCGGCTCGACGTTCCTCGTCTACCTGCCGCGGGTGGACGAGACCGCGATGAACGGCGGGGCCGCCGCCGCGGCGGACGCGAGGGTCGCGACGGTGCTGGTCGTCGAGGTCGAGACCGAGGTCCGCACGATGGTCCGCGAGATCCTCGAGACGCAGAAGTTCGCGATCCTCGAGGCGCGCGACCACGAGGAGGCGCTCGCGCTCAGCGGCCGGCACGACGGGCCCATCGACCTCCTCATCGCCGACGTCGTCCTGCCCGTCACCGCGACGGACGAGTTCATCAGGCGCCTCGGCGCGTTCCGCCCCGGCACCCCGGTGCTCTACCTCTCCGGCTACCTCGACGACGTCGAGGGCGCGGCGGCGCTCCGCCAGAAAGGCCGCGTCCTCCAGAAGCCGTTCAGCGTCGCCGCGCTCTCGCAGGCGGTCCGGGAGGTGCTGGAGGGCGTGAAGCGAGGTCGTTGAGCCCGGAAGAGGGCCGGTCAGCGCCGAGAGGAGTCGGCGTGGTCCTCACAGCGCTCGCCGTGGCGCTCGGCGCGTACCACGGGCTCGTCGGGCTGCTCGGGCTCATCCTCGTCCGGACCGGGCCCGAGCCGTGGGACGTGCTCATCATGTCGGTGGCGCTCGCGTCCACGCCGGCGGCGTTGACGCTCGCCGCCTGGGGCGCCCGCCGCCTCGCCGCCGCGTGGCTCGCCCTCGCCGCGCTGGCCTGGGCCGTGTTCGGTTACCGCGGTGTGTGGCCCGAGTGGGCGTACGCCGCGCTCTACTATGCCCCGCAACTGGTCGCCGCCCTCGTGCTGTCGCGCCGGCGACCGGGCGCCGCCTCCGCGCTCGCCGCCACGCCCGCCACGCCGCACGTGTCGTCCCCGACGCCCGCTCGCCTCGTCGGTTGGGGCCTCGCCCTCGCTCTCGGCGTGGGCCACGCCACCCTCGGGTTGTGGCTCGTCGTCCGGGTCGCTGGGGAAGGCCGCTGGGCCCCGTGGTGGTGGATGGGCGGCGTCGCCTCCTTGCTCTCCACGCTGCCGGCGGTCGTGTCCGCGCGAAGGAGGCCGACATTCGGAGGCCGCTGGCTGGTGGGGGCCGCGTACCTCGGTGTGCTCGCCGCCGGGCGCGCGCTCTACCTGGAAGACGCCCGGTGGGCCTTCGGGTTCCTCGTGTGGTGGTTGCCCCAGTGTCTGCTCGGCGTGCTCTTCCTGAGAAGGCGACCGGCAGGATCCTGAGTCAGATCACGTCGAACTGGCAGAGGGTCCCCTCGATGACTTGCGCGAACGAGGGGTCGAGGGTCGGATAGAGCCCCCGGATCAGGTCCCACGCGGCGTGGAGCTCGTAGCCGCCCCCCGCGGCCGCGGCTACGGGTTCAGCCGGCGGCGGAGGAAACCGAGCAGGCCCTGCGGGACGAAGATCACCATCACGATGAAGATGATGCCGAGCGGGATCAGGTAGTACTCGGTGAGGAAGCGCGAGAGGCCCTCGCGCAGCAGCAGGAAGAACGCGGCGCCCGCGAACGGTCCGACGAGCGTTCCCATGCCGCCCATCACGTTGAAGATCACGACCTCGCCGGAGACGACGAAGAACACGAAGTCCGGCGCCGCGAACTTGTTCTGGATCGCGTACAGCGCGCCGGCGAGCCCGGCGACGAGCCCTGAGAGCATCACGGCCACGATCTTGTAGCGCTCGACGTGATAGCCGATGGCCCGGGTGCGCGGCTCGTTCTCGCGGATCGACTGCAGGACCATGCCGAACGGGGACTGAGTGATGCGCCGGACCAGCAGATAGGCGAGCGCCACCACCGCCAGCACGAACCAGTGGAGGGTCGCCGGCGTGAAGCGGCTGGCGGCGAGGCCCGGGAGCGAGAGGCCCGGCTGGCTGAAGGTGAGGCCGTTCTCGCCGCCCGTGACCTCCGTCCAGGTGAAGATGATGACGTAGAAGATCTGTGAGAAGACGAGGGTGGAGATCGCGAAGTAGATGTCGCGGAGGCGCGTCGCGAAGTAGGCGACGAAGACGGCCGCGGCGCCGGCCCCCGCCAGCCCGTAGAGCACGGCGAGCCAGAGGCTGGGCGGCTTCACCGTGAGGAGCGCAGCCGCGGCGCCGTACATGCCGAGGCCGAAGAACGCCGAGTGCCCGAACGAGACCATGCCCGTGTAGCCGATGAGGATGTCGGAGGACATCGCCAGGAGTCCCCAGATGAGGATCTCCGTCGCGAACCTCTGCCAGAACGGGGGCAGCACGAACGGCGCGAGAGCCAGGAGGCCCAGCACGACCGTGAACGCGATCCAGTAGCCGACGGCGCGCGGGGCGGGCCGGGCGTCGGGCGCGGCGGTCATTTCGGCGTCGGGACGAAGAGCCCGGTCGGCCGGAAGAGCATCGTCAGGACCAGCACGACGAAGGAGACGAGCACCGCCTGGGCGGGGCTCACGACGAGCGCGGCGTAGGCCTCGAGCAGGCTGACGAAGATCGACGCCAGGATCGAGCCGCCGAGGTTCCCCATGCCGCCGACGACGACCACGATGAAGGCGCGGAGCGTGAAATCGAAGCCCATCGTCTGGGTGACGCCGGCGAACGGGCCGAAGAGCACGCCGCTCGCCGCCGCCATCGCGGAGCCGATCGCGAACACGGCCGTGTGGACGAGCGGCACCGGGATGCCCATCGCCTGGGCCATCACCCGGTCCTGGGTCGTCGCCCGGATCCAGATGCCGTACTTGCCGTACTTCAGGAACAGCCACAGCGCGCCGATGATCAGGCCGGCGAGGACGGCGGTGGCGACGCGGTACCATGGGTACTGCAGATAGAAGAGCTGGAACTGGCCCGACACCGGTTCGCCGATCTTGCGCACGCTGGGCCCCCACTGCCAGAGCGCGTACTTCTGGAGCACCAGCGAGACGCCGAAGGTGGCGAGGATCGTCGTCAGCGGGTCGCGCCCGATGAGCGGCCGGAGCGTCGTCACCTGGAGCAGGACGCCGAGCAGCGCGATGGCGATCGCCGCGACGAGCAGCGCGAGCCAGAAGTTCCCCGTGATGCCCATCACGGTGGCGCCCACGAACGCGCCGAGCATCAGGAGATCGCCGTGGGCGAAGTTGACGATGTCCATGATCCCGAAGATCAGCGTGAGGCCGGAGGCCACCATCGCCAGCACCATCCCGTTGACGAGGCCGTTGATCGTCTGGATGATGATCTGGTCCACGCCTAGATCGTCCGGGTGGGCCTCGACGGCCCCCCCGGAAGCCCCCCCAGGTCGGGTTGCGCGGGCACAGCCCGCGCTCGAACGGTGGTCATTGCGACACCTCCGCTAGACCCCGAGGTACTCGTGGATGACGCTCTGGTCGGCGCGCAGCGCGGCCGCGGGCCCGTGGTGGCGCACGACCCCCTTCTCCATGATGTAGACGCGGTTGGCGGCCTCGAGCGTGAGCGGGACGTTCTGCTCGACGAGGAGGATGGCCACCCCGTCCCGGTGGAGCGCGTGCACGATCTCCCGGATCTGGGCGACCATGCGGGGCATGAGCCCTTCGGTGGGCTCGTCGAGGAGGATGATCTTCGGCTCGAGCATCATCGCGCGCGCGATGGCGAGCATCTGCTGCTCGCCGCCCGACAGCGTCCCGCCCGCCTGGTTGCGCCGCTCCCGGAGGACGGGGAAGCTCGCGTAGACCTTCTCGAGCAGCTGCTCGCGGCGTTCCGGCGTGATCCCGCGCCGGTCCAGACCCGTCCTCAAATTCTCGAGCACCGTCAGCAGCCGGAAGATCCGCCGCTCCTCCGGCACCCAGGCGACGCCGAGGCCGGCCAGGCCGTGGGGCGGCAGGCCGGTCAGGTCGCGCCCCTCGAACGTGATTCGCCCGCCCGTCCGACGCACGAGCCCCATGATCGCCTTGAGCGTCGTGGTCTTGCCCACGCCGTTCCGCCCGAGCAGGCCGACCACCTCTCCCGCGCGCACCTCGATCGACACACCGTGGAGCACGTGCGACTTGCCGTAGTGGGCGTGGAGGTCCTCGAGCACCAGCATCAGGTCTTGAGGTAGACCTCCTGCACCCGGGGATTGGCCTGGATCTCGGCCGGCGTGCCCTCGGCCAGCACCTCCCCGTAGTTCAGCACGGTGATGACGTGGGCGAGCCCCATCACGACCTCCATGTCGTGCTCCACGATGAGGATCGTGAGGTCCCGCGCGATGCGGCGGATCAGCTCCACGGTCGCGTGGGTCTCGGCCACGCTCATGCCGGCCGTCGGCTCGTCCAGGCACAGGAGGCGGGGCTCCGTCGCGAGGGCGATGCCGATCTCGAGGTTGCGCTGCTCGCCGTGCGAGAGGTTCGCCGCCGGCTCGTCCTGCTTGGCGGCGAGGCCGACGTCGCCGAGGATGGCGCGCGCGCGGTCCACCACGTCGGCGTAGGCGCGGTGGTGGCGGAGCATGCTCCAGTTGTGGTGGCGGGACTGGACGGCGATCCGGACGTTCTCCAGCACGGTGGCGCCGGGCAGGATGTTGGTGATCTGGTAGGAGCGCGCGATCGCCTTGCGCGAGATCGTGTGGGGCGGCAGCCCGGCGATGTCCTCGCCCTGGAAGACGATCCGGCCGGCCGTGGGCCGCAGCACTCCGGTGAGACAGTTGAAGAACGTGGACTTGCCCGCGCCGTTGGGGCCGATGATGCCCCGAAGCTGATGGGCGGGAACCGCGAGGGACACGTTGTTGAGGGCCGTCAGCCCGCCGAAGCGGACCATCAGCCCCTCGGTCTGCAGGAGCGCGGGCACGGCCGCTCCGCCGTTGCCGGCCGCGGCCGTCCCGCGCTGTCCCTCGCGCGTCACGCTAGGCGAACTTGCACGCCGGCGGGAAGTACGTCTTCTCCTTGGGGATCACCTCCAGGATCCTGTGCTTGTTGTTCTGGATCGTGAAGATGAACTCCCGGAGGAACGCCTGGTGGTCCTCCTTGCGGAGGGTCTTGTCGCCCTGCGGGAAGTCGTCCCCCTCCTTGACCTCCATGCCCTCGAGCGCCTCGATCAGCTTCATCGTGTCCTCGCGGCCGCGGAAGGCGGACCGCTGGATGCCGAGCTTCAGAAAGTTCGTCGCCTCGAAGTTCGACTGGACGTACCGGTCCGGCAGCGGGCCCGACGGGTCGATCTTCTTCAGGGCCGCCACCGCCTGGTCGAAGAACTTCCGGTGCGCGGACGTGTTGAGCGGCGGGTCCAGCACGGGGACGTAACGATTGACGCCGATGAACCCCTCGATCTTCTGCCCGAGGGCCGGCAGGTGCGTCGACTCGGCGATCGCGCCGTCGCCGGCGTACCGGTACTTCTTCGTGAGCCCGAGGTCGTACGCGGCGCTCGTGAAGTTGACGGCGTTGGCGCCGAAGAAGATGCCGAAGAGCCCGTCGAAGCTGCCGCTGATCTTGGAGACGAACGGCGCCATGTCGGCGGTGCCCAGCGGGATGCCGGTGGTGCCGACCACGTCGCCGCCGCTCTTCTTGATCTGCTCGATGTAGGCGTCGCGGGTGGACTGGCCCCACGCGTAGTCGAGGTAGGCGATGTGCCACTTCTTGCCCATCCTCGCGACGAGGTAGGGGGAGATCGCCACCGCCTGCGCCGGCGCGTAGTCGAACGGACGGAACGTGTACCGGCTGCACTTGCTCGTGGTGATCGTGGTGTCGAGGCACACGCTGACCATGTTGACGAGCCGGTGCTCCTCGTACACGGGCATGCAGGCCAGGCAGACGTTGGAGAGGTACCCGCCCACGTGCGCGTCGATCTGGTCCTCCACGACGAGCTTCTCCGCCTTCCGCCGTCCCACGTCCGGCTTCGACTCGTAGTCGGCGACGAAGAGCTCGACGGGCCGGCCGTGGAGGCCGCCCGCGGCGTTGATGCGCTCGATCGCCATGTGCACGCCGACCAGGGCCGTCTTGCCGCCCGCGGCCGCCGTGCCCGAGAGGGGCTGGAGCGTGCCGATCTTGTACGGCTTGGCCTGCCCGAAGGCCTCGCGCCACGGCGCCGGCACGAGCGTCGTCGCGCCGAGCGCCCCGGCGGCCGCGGCCGAGAGGCCGAGGAACTTCCGGCGCGTGGTCTTGCCGCTCCACCACACGTCCATCGTCCAGGGTTCGTCCTGCCAGCGTTCGCCCATATTCGTCCTCCTGGCCGCGCGCCGCGGGCCGAGCGCCCACGACGCGGGCAGCGGGGTGTCCGGAACGGAGTGGCCCCTATCTACACCAACCGGTCGGACCACGCAAGGGGGGGCCCGCCCGCGACGGTGCTACGTCGCGACGTGGTCGCGCGCGAGCGGCCGCCGGACGTCGGTGCCCGAGAAGAGCAGCGTCACGATGATCTCGACCGACGCGTTGCCGCCGAGTCCCTGGCAGCCGATCGCGGCGCGCGTGGGCTTGCCGCGATCCCCGAACGCCTCGACGAGCAGATCGGCCGCGCCGTTGATCACGCGGGGCTGGTCGCTGAAGCCCGGCGCCGAGTTGACGAAGCCGGTCATGTGCACGATCTGCTGCACGCGGTCCAGATCGCCGAGCGCGTACTTGACGGCGGCCAGCGTCGTGAGCGCCGCGTACCGGGCGGCCTCGTAGCCCTGCTCGACCGTGAGGTCCTTGCCGACCACGCCCGGGAGGTGGGGCCCTCCGCCCTTTCGGGGCGTGGTGCCGGACAGGTAGAGCAGGTTCTGCACCGGGAAGTGGGAAATGTAGTGGGCGCCGGACGGGTTCGTCCGGTACAGGTCCTCGAGGCTCGGCACCGCCAGCCCCAGCCGCTCGAGCTTTTCCTCGACTCGCATCTCGTCCTCCCCGGCGACCCGGCGGAATGCCGCCGTCGCCTACAGCGTGCCCGGGTACGCGCCGCCGTCGATCAGGAAGTTCTGGCCCGTCATGAAGCCCGCCTGCGCGCTGCAGACGAACGCGCACAGGTCGCCGAACTCCGCCGGATCGCCGAAGCGCGCCGACGGGTTGGCCCGGTGGCGGTCGCGGATGACCTCCTCGACGGTCCGGCCGCTCGTCTTCGCCTGGATGGCGATCGTCGAGCGGAGGCGGTCGGTGTCGAACGGGCCGGGCAGCAGGTTGTTGATCGTGACGTCGTGCGCGACGGTCTTCCGCGCGAGACCCGCGACGAAGCCCGTGAGCCCGGTGCGCGCGCCGTTCGAGAGCCCGAGGATGTCGATCGGGTGCTTCACCGCGCTCGAGGTGATGTTGACGATGCGGCCGAAGCGGCGCGCGATCATCCCGTCCACGGTCGCCTTGATCAGGAGGATCGGCGTGATCATGTTCGCGTCGACGGCCCGGATCCACGCCTCGCGGTCCCAGTCGCGGAAGTCGCCCGGCGGCGGGCCGCCGGCGTTGTTGACGAGGATGTCGGGCTCGGGGCAGGCGGCGAGCACCGCCGCGCGCCCGGCCTCCGTCGTGATGTCCCCGGCGACGGCCGTCACGCGCACACCCGTCGCCTCGCGGATCTCCCGCGCCGTCGCCTCGAGCACGTCCTTGGTGCGGGCGTTGAGGGTGACGTTCACGCCCTCGCGGGCGAGCGACAGGGCGCACGCCCGGCCGAGCCCCTTCGACGCGGCGCACACGATCGCGTTCCGGCCCCTGATGCCCATGTCCATCGCGTGGCTCCTCGGTGCGGCTACGCGAACCGGCAGGCGGCGGGGACGACGGTCTTCTCCTTCGGCACCACCTGGAGGATCCGGTGCTTGCCGCCCCGCATCTCGAAGATGAACTGCCGGATGAAGGCCTGGTGGTCCTCCTTGCGGAGGGTCTTGTCGCCCTGCGGGAAGTCGTCCCCCTCCTTGACCTCCATCCCCTCGAGCGCCTCGACGAGCTTCGACGAGTCCTCGCGGCCGCGGAAGCCCGACTTCTGGATGCCGAGCCTCAGGAAGTTCATCGACTCGAAGTTCGACTGGACGAAGCGGTCGGGGAGCGGGCCCGACGGGTCGATCTTCTTCAAGGCCACCACGGCCTCGTCGAAGAACTTCCGGTGGGAGGGCGTGTTCAGCGGCCCCTCGAACACCGGCAGGTAGCGGTTCTGGCCGACGAAGCCCTCGATCTTGCCCCCGAGCGCCGGCAGGTTCGTGGACTCGGCGATCGAGCCGTCGCCGGCCCACCGGTACTTCTTCGGGAGCCCGAGGTCGTAGGCCTGGTTGCCGACCGTCACGGCGTCCTTGCCCGCGAAGACGAAGAAGAGACCGTCGAAGTTGCCGCTGATCTGGGCGAGGAACGCCGTCATGTCCGCGGTGCCGAGCGGGATGCCGGTGCCGCCCACCACCTCGCCGCCCGCGCGCTTGATCTGCTCCACGTACGCGTCGCGCGCCGACTGGCCAAACGCGTAGTCCTGATAGACGATGTGCCAGCGCTTGCCGAGCTTGCCCACGAGATAGGGCGCGAAGGCGACGGCCTGGGCGGGCGCGTAGTCGAAGGGGCGGAAGGTGTACCGGCTGCAGCGCGTCGTGGTGATCGTCGTGTCGAGGCAGACGCCGATCATGTTGACGATCGTGTGCTCCTCCCAGACCGGCATGCACGCGAGGCAGACGTTCGACATGAAGCCGCCCTGGTGGGCGTCCACCTTGTCCTCGAGGGCGAGCTTCTCCGCCTTGCGGCGGCCGACGTCGGCCTTGGACTCGTAGTCGGCGATCAGGAGCTCGATCGGCCGGCCGTTGACGCCCCCCGCGCGGTTGATGCGGTCCACCGCGAGCTGGGTGCCGACCAGCGCCGTCTTGCCGCCGACCGCCGAGGCGCCGGAGAGCGGCTGCATGGTGCCGATCCGATAGGGCCTGGCCCGGCCGAAGGCCTGCCGCCACGGTGCCGGCACGGGGACCGTCGCGCCGAGCGCTCCCGCGGCGGCCGCGGAGACGCCGAGAAATCTGCGTCGCGTCGTCTTGCCGCTCCACCACATGTCCCTCGCCCAGGGCTCGTCCTGCCAGCGCTCGGCCATCAGCGTCCTCCGGGGTGTCGTGTCGTGGGCGTCGCTCCGCCGAGGAGTCCGGCGGCGGCGAGCGCCTTCCTGATCGCCTCGCGCTCGGCCGCGCTCACCGGGGTGAGCGGCGGGCGGACGTGCGCCGCCGGGATGCGCTCGAGGAGCACGAGCGCCTCCTTCATCCGGTTGTGCATGTCCACGAACGGCGGCGCGTAGAAGACCCGCACGAGCGGGTCGAGCCGGTCGTTGATCCGGCGCGCGCCCTCGAGGTCACCCTTCTGGCAGGCGTCGAACAGCTCGGCCTGGAGGTCGGCGGTGACGCTGCCCATGCCGGAGATCGCGCCGTCGGCGCCGAGCAGGAAGGTGGCCATGAGCGACATCGTGAACGCCGAGAGCATCGCGACCGGACGGCCCGTGGCGCGCAGCGAACGCAGATTTCGCTCGAAGGCGACGATCTCGTTCGACCAGTCCTTGACCGCGGCCACTTGCGGAATTTCCGCGAGCTTCGCGAGAGTCTCGGGGGTGTAGCCGATACCGGAGTCCGGCGGGTACTCGAAGACGATGATCGGCAGGTCCGCCTTCTCGGCGATCTCCCCGAAGTGGCGGAGGGCCATGTCGGGCTTCTGCTGGGCGCCCCACATGAAGAGCGTCGGCGGGAAGACGAGGACGCCGGCCGCGCCCGCCGTCTTGGCGTCGCGGGCGAGCTCGACCGCCTCCTGCGTGCCGTCCGAATAGACGCCCGCGACGACCGGACACTGGGCGCCGACCTCGTCCAGCGCGATCGCGAGCGCGCGCCGGCGCTCCTCGCGGGAGAGCGACGAGACCTCCGCGGCGTGGCCGTTGGCGACGATCCCGGTGACGCCGCGCGCGTCGGCGAGCCAGCGGAGGTGCTTCCGGTACGCGCCCTCGTCGATCGAGAGGTCGGCCTTGAAGGGCAGGACGTTCGCCGGCATGACGCCCGAGAACTTCACCATCGCGACACCTCGTCGGAGATTTCCTTGGCCGTGACGACGCGGCCGTAGGCACGCCCGATGATATCAAGAGTCGCGCGCTGGATCTCGGGCCAGAGCGTTGCCACCCCGTCCTCGGCCACGGTCACCCGGTACTCGCGGCTGAACGCGCCGATCACCGTGGCGAGCACACAGATGTCGGTCATGGTGCCCGTCACCACGAGGGAGGTCACGCCGCGCGCGCGCAGGGCGCCGTCGAGGGGCGTCCCCGCGAAGCCGTCGTACCAGCGCTTCCTGACGACCAGCTCGCCCGGCGCCGGCCTGAGCTCCTCCACCGTCTCGGCGCTCGGCGTTCCCTCGAGGCACGCCGACGAGGGCCGGCCGAATCCGATCGGCGCCCCCGGCCTCGCGGGCCTGTGCTCGGGGTGGAGCTCGCCGACGAGGAGCGGCGCCGCCTCGGAGTACACGAATTCGGTGAAGACGACCGGCAGGCGCTTCGCGCGGAAGGTGTCGAGCAGCGAGCGGATCCGCGGCACGCACTCGCGCGCGGGCGCGACCTCCATCGCCTCGCCGGGCCGGAGGAAGCCGCGCTGCATGTCCACGACGAGGAGCGCCGTCCTGCCGGGCTCGAGGCGCAGGACGCGGTCGAACGTCTCGCGCCGATCATCGCTCACGCGAGCCTCGGGAGGATCTCGCGCGCGATCAGCTCGACCTGCTCGCGCTCGTACCGGTAGGGGATCAGGATGAGGCGGTCGACACCGGTCGCCGCGTGGGCGCGGAGCTGCGCCACGCACTCCTCGACGCTCCCGCGGATCGCGTGCTCGATCGTGGACTCGCTCCACGCCGCGACGTCCCACTCGGTCTCGAGCCAGCGGCGCATCGGCGCCTCGGTCTCCGCGCGCGAGCGGCCGACGTAGATGGCGAGCTGGTTCGTGCCCGTGAGCGTCTTGGGATCACGCCCGGCCTCGCGGGCGAAGCCCTCGATCTTCTCCCACGCCTTCCGGTAGCTCTCGGGCGTGTAGAAGTAGGTGAGCCAGCCGTCGCTCTTGGTCGCCACGCGCTTGAGCACCGCGTCGACGTAGCCGCCGATGAGGATCGGCGGACGGGGCCGCTGGACCGTCCGGGGACGCATCACGGCGTCACGCAGGTTGAACTCGTCCGCCTGGAGGGTCACGCGGTCCTCGGTCCAGAGCCGCGTCAGGATCTCGAGGTTCCGCTCGAAGAGCCGGCCGCGCTGCTTGAAGGGCACGCCCACCGCGTCGAACTCGCGCGCGTACCAGCCGGCCGCGACGCCGAGGATCAGCCGTCCCTTGGAGACGGCGTCGAGCGTTCCGAGCGCCTTCGCGGCCACGGTGGGGTTCCGGAGCGGCAGGACCATGACGCCCGTGCCGAGCTTGATCCGGCGCGTGCGCGCCGCGATCGCCGTCAGGATCCCCACCGCGTCGAGGATCGGGAACGCGGGCTCGACGCCGAGGATCACGTGGTCCCACGCCCAGAGGGACTCGAACCCGAGCGCCTCGGCGCGCTCCGCGTAGGCGAGGATCGCGTCCACGTCGGGCGTCTCGCTGGGGCCGACGAAGTTCTTGAGGGCCAGGCCCCACTGGATCATTGAAGGGCTCGTCTCGCAGCGCGACGCCGCTCAACTCGCACTGCCATGCTAGCCGAGGAACCTGCGCTCGGGATCGAGCGCGCGCAGCATCTCGAGCTCGTCGGCCGACGGCGGCTCGGTGGTCTCGATCGTCGGCGCCCGGCCGAGCTCGAAGCCGGTGTTCGCCTGGATGTCGTCGACGGAGACGCCGGGGTGCGTCGCCTCGATCCGCATGCGCTTTGTCTCCGGGTCGAAGCCGAGGAGCCCGAGCGTCGTGACGACGCGCGAGACGCCGCCGAAGAGGAGGCCCGCGGCGCGCCGCGCGCCGTCGCCGGCGAGCCACGCCGGGCTCGTGACGAACGCGACGCGCGGGACGAAGCGGCGTTTCTCGTGCGCGGTGACGATGATGACCTCGCGGCAGAGCGAGGCGATGTCGTTGGCTCCGCCGGTCCCAGGCAATCTCACCGTCGGCTTCCAGTAGTCGCCGATCGCCGTGGTGTTGATGTTGCCGTACTGGTCGATCTGCGCGCCGCCCATGAACCCGACGTCCACGAAGCCGCGCTGGGCGAAGAGGAAGGCGTCCGTGATGCCGGGCAGCATCTGCGCCCGCCGGCCCGCGCGCATCTCGTTCGTCGAGATCGGGAGCCGGCCCGGGGCGATCTCGGGCCCGATGATCCCGCCCTCGATCACCAGCGTGAGCCGCGGCGCGTGCCGCTGCTTGGCGAGGGCCGCCGCCAGGAGCGGGACGCCGACGCCCGCGAAGACGGTCGTGTCGTCGCGGAGCTGGCGCGAGGCCATGACCGCGAGGAGCTCGGAGGCGTTGGGCGCGCTCACGCGTCGACCGTCAATTCACGCGCGCGCCGCACCTGGCGGGCGAGGCGCTCGCCGCCGAAGAGGTCGAGGTAGTCGGCGAAGGTCGGCGGCGCGTACGCGTAGCGCTCGAGATAGCCGGCGACCGCCTGCGGGCCCTCGGCGTCGATCGCGGCCGTGTACTCGGCGAAGTGGTCGAAGTCCGCCTCGTAGAGGCCGTAGCACTCGTGGGGGAACGAGCCGAAGGGGACCAGAACGAGCGCGTCCACCAGAAAGCCCGGGATGACGGTGCGGTCGGGATGACGCCGCGTCTCCTCGTCGGAGACGATCTCCTCCGTGGTCACGACGACCGTCGCCGCCGCCCGCGCGATGTCGGCGTCCATGTGGGGGTAGCCGTCGATCTGGCAGTTGCCGAAGCGATCGGCGCGATGGACGTGGAGGAGCGCGACGTCGGGAAAGAGCGCGGGGACCGCGGCGAGGGTCTCGCCCGTGTAGGGGTCCTGGAGCGTCTTCGTCCCGCCGACCGCCATGAGATCGGAGCCCAGCATCGTGAGCGCGGGGAGAAACGGCACGCCCATCGCCCCGGCGCGGAAGCGGAGGCCGAGGGCCAGGTGGCTCCACTCCTCGAGGGCGACCTTCCCCGACTCGACGTAGTGGCGCATGACCTTCGAGACGCCCCAGGGGAGCCCGATCGACATCCACGCGGTGACGATGCGCTCCACGGCGCCCGCGGCCATGAGGAACTCGCCCTCGGTGCAGGTGAGGTTGCGCGCGAGCGTGAGCCCGCGCCGTCGCTGGCGGAGCACCTCGCGCACGAGCGCCATCGGCGTGCGCGAGAAGAGGCAGCCGCCCACCGCGACGTGGTCGCCGTCCTTGACGCGCGCGGCGGCGTCCTCGACCGTCGTGAGCTTCGCGCCCGCCGACTTCGCCTTCGCCTCGATGCGCCGGCGGGCGGCGACGAAGTCGTACTCGCGCGGGTTCAGGTGAGGACCTCCCAGCGGGGCTGGTGGCGGTCGAGCTCGCGTCGCGTGCGCGCGTCCATCGGATGCTCCCGCTCGGGCACCTCGACGCGCTTCACCTCGCCGCAGAGCGCCGTCGTGAAGTAGCGCTGGCCCGTGTCGTTCGCCATCGTCACGATCGCGGCGAGCTCCGGGTGCCGGCGCGCGAGCTTCAGGGCCGCCGCCACGTTGCAGCCGGTCGAGATGCCGCAGAAGATCCCCTCCTCGCGCGAGAGCCGGCGCGCCATGGCGACCGACTCCGCGGTCGTCGTGGTGATGACGCCCGACAGGAGCGAGACGTCGAGGTTCTCGGGGATGAAGCCGTCGCCGATCCCCTCGATGCCGTGCGGGCCCCACTCGCGCCGCGCGAGGAGCGCGCACTCGTCGGGCTCCACCGCGTAGAGGCGCACCCCCGCGTCCCGCTCGCGGAGGAACCGGCCGACGCCCGAGAGCGTGCCGCCGCTGCCCTGCGCGTCCACGAACGCGCCGACGCGCCCGCCGCACTGCTCCCAGATCTCGGGCCCGGTCGTCGCGTAGTGGGTCGCGACGTTGTCGGGGTTGTCGAACTGGCCGGGGACCCAGTACGCCGGGGGGTCGGCTGCGCGGATCTCGGCGAGCCGCCGCAGCGAGAGGTCCACGTCGCTCTCGCCGCCGGGTGTCTCGACCAGCTCGGCGCCGTAGGCGCGCATGATCTTCTTGCGCTCGTCGCTCATGCCCTCGGGCATGACGATCGTGCACGGGTAGCCCTTGACCGCCGCGACCCACGCGCACGCGATGCCCGCGTTGCCGGTGGAGCACTCGAGCACGCGCATGCCGGGCTTGAGGTCGCCGCGGGCCTCGGCGCGGTCGAACATGTGGAGGTAGATGCGGTCCTTGAGGCTGCCCGTCGCGCCGTACCACTCGAGCTTCAGGAAGACCGCCGGCGCGAGCCCGGCGCTCACGCGCGTGAGCCCGACCAGCGGCGTGCGGCCGACGGCGTGGGCGATCGAGGGCAGGGCTCCGCGATAGGTATCCCAGCGGATCGTCACGGGATCAGAAGTCTACCCGAAACCTCCTACGGTATCCACGCGAACCGGTACGTCGCGGCGCCGAACAGCACGCTGGCCCACCAGAGGGCGAGGAGCGTCCGCATCCAGCGCTTGTAGTTGCTGAAGCGGAGCCGCGGCGGGACGACGTTGGTCGCGGCGACCAGGATGACCCACGCGCCGAGCGCGAGCACGCTGGTGCCGAGCGTCATGTGGACGGCCACGGCGACGTTCACCCGCGTGGGGCCGTCGTGCACGAGCGCCGGGCCGAAGCCCGCGCGGAGCTGCGGGATCATCCAGACGGCCGTCAGCGCGACGGCGACGGCGAAGGCGGTCCCCTGGCAGGCGCCGTGGGCGCGGTACCAGCCGCGGCGTGCGAGGAGGACGCCGACCAGCAGGACGAGCGCGACGCCGACCTGCGCGACCAGGTTGAGGTCGGCGCCGAACGGCGTGTTGCCGGTGAGGAAGCCCGAGCCGTACATGCCCGACGATTCTACGGCGAAACGCCCCCCGGGGATCTCGCGTCACTCTGAGGCGCTCGACGGCTGGCGTCCGCGTATCGGGGATACGCGGCCCAGGGTCGCAGGACCTACCTGCACACGCTGGTCTGTCCGCTATGCGACTCCGGCACGGCGGCGG
>DATFVL010000175.1 GCA_035260325.1 Candidatus Methylomirabilota bacterium
CGCGAGCCACATCCGCGGCGAGGGCGCGACGCTGCTCGAGGCGGTGCGCGAGGCGATCAGGATCGGGCGCGAGGGCGAGCTCTCCGTGCAGGTGAGCCACGTCAAGGCGGCCGGGCGGCCCAACTGGGGCAAGGTCGCCGACGCGCTGGCCCTCATCGATGCCGCGCGCGCCGAGGGCCTCGACGTCATGGGCGACGTCTACCCGTACACGGCGTCGAGCACGACGGTGCGCACGCTCCTGCCCGACTGGGCTCTCGAGGGCGGAATCGGGCCCATGCTCAAACGCCTCGCGGATCCGGCGGCGCGCGAGCGGATCCGCGGCGAGCTGGAGGCGCCCGTCACCGGGCAGAGCCTCCTCGACCGCGTCGGCTGGGAGAACGTCATGATCTCCTTCTGCGCGCGGCGGAAGGACGCGGAGGGGAAGCGTCTCTCGGAGATCGGCGCGGCGCGCGGGATGAGCCCGCTCGACGCCGCGCTCGAGCTGATCGCGGACGAGGCGGGGAAGGCCTACATGATCCTCTTCCAGCTCGACGAGAAGGATCTCCGCCGCGTGCTCGCGCACCCGGCAATCATGATCGGCTCCGACGGCTCGTCGCTCGCGCCCTACGGCGCGCTCGCAGCGGGCAAGCCGCACCCGCGGAGCTACGGCACGTTCCCGCGCGTCCTCGGCGAGTACGCCCGCGAGCAGCGCGTTCTCGGGCTGGCCGAGGCGATTCACAAGATGACGGGGCTCCCCGCGCGGCGCTTGGGCCTCCGCGACCGCGGCGTGGTCCGGGCCGGCGCCAAGGCCGACCTCGTCGTCTTCGATCCCAAGCGCGTCGCCGACCAGGCGACCTACGAGGAGCCCCACCGCTATCCCGTCGGGATCGAGCACGTCCTCGTCAACGGCCGGCTCGTCATCAAGGACGGCGAGCACACCGGGAGCCTCCCCGGGAAGCTCCTCACGCCGCCATGAACCCGCGGGTGTTTCCCGATCTCCTCACGCCGCTCGCGACCGCGGCCTCCGTGGAGGAGGGGCTGGCGCGGGCGCTCCCGCACCTCGTGCGCGCGACGGGTGCCGACGCGGGCGCGCTCGCCTTCACGCCCGAGCGTGGCGAGCCCGTCGTCGTCGCCGCGGGGACCCGGCGGCTCCCGCCGGCGCTCCGCGAGTGGCTCGTCGCCGCCGCCACACGCCCGGTCCGTGGCGTGAGACTCGCGCGCGTCTCGCCGCCGGGGGGCCGCGCCGTCTCGCTGCTCTCGGCGCCGCTCGGCGCGCTGCGGCGCCCGGCGGGCGCGCTCCTCCTGCTCGGCCGGCCCGGGCGGCTCACGCGCGCGGCGCTGCCCGCGGACTTCCGGCGCGAGCTCGCCGCCGCGATCGAGCGCGTCTGGCACCTCCACCGGCGGGCGCTCCGCACGTCCGTCCTCGACGCGATCACGCGGCTGCTCGTCTCAGGCGACTCGCTCGACGACGTGTTCCGCGCCTTCACCGAGGGCGTGGCGCGGCTCATCCCCTTCGACTCGATCGCCGTCGCGCTCCTCGACGCCGAGCGCGGCGAGTTCGAGATCGTGGACGTCGCCGCCCGCGGCCTGCCGCTCGCGGGCAAGCGCGACGCGCGCATGGGGCTCGCGGGGACCCTCGTCGCCGAGGTCGTGCGGGCGGGCGGCCCGGTGCGGGTGGACGACGCCGAGCGCGACCCGCTGCCCGAGGCGAGCCGTCGCGTGCTCGCGGGCGGCGGCTACCGCGCCGCGCTGCTCGTCCCGCTGGCGGCGGGCGGGGGCGTCTTCGGCGCGGTGACGCTGGCGGCGACGCGACCCGGCGCGTACGACGCCGCGGACGCCGAGGTGCTGGCCGAGCTGGCGCGCCCGCTCGCCTCGGCGATCGAGCAGCGGCGGCTCAACGAGGAGGGGCGGCGGCGGACCGACGAGCTGGCGGCGCTCTACGCGACGAGCCGGCTCATTACCTCGCGCCTCGACGCCGCGTCGGTGCTCGACCGGATCAGTCACTCGGTCACGGCGCTCATCGGCAGCACGGGCTGCGGGATCGGTCTCCTGAACCGCCAGCGCACGCACCTCACCCACGTCGCCGCCCACGGCTTCCAGAGCGAGGAGTGGCGCGCGCTCTCCATGCCGGTCGGCGAGGGGATCATGGGACGTGCTGCGGAGAGCGGCGCGACGATCCGCGTGGACGACGTCCGCGCCGACCCGCGCTCGGCCCGGCGCGACGTGGACGAGCGTGAGGGCATCCGCTCGATGCTCTGCGTGCCGCTCAAGGTCGGCGGCGGCGTCATCGGCGTGATCTCGGCCTTCTCGACGCGCCCGGGGACCTTCACGGCCCACGACCAGCGCGTCCTCGAGGCCTTCGGCGAGCAGGCGGGCATCGCGATCCACAACGCACAGCTCTTCGAGGAGAGCGTGCACCGCGCGCGCGAGACGCGGGCCCTCCTCGAGGCCGGGCGGGCCGTCGGCGCGAGCCTCGACGTGGACCGGACGATCCGGGTCATCCTCGACGCCGCGCGCGGCGTGCTCGGCGCCGACTCCTGCGGGCTCTCGACGCTCGACCCGAAGACGAACGAGCTCGCCACGGCGGCCAGTCTCGACCTGCCCCCGGAGATGGTGAGGGACATCCGCGTGAAGGTGGGCGAGGGGATCAGCGGCCGCGCCGTGAGCGAGCGCCGGGCGATCCAGAGCCGCGACCTCTTCGACGACCCGCGCGCCCGCTTTCCCCAGCTCGCTCGCGCGACCGGCTTCCGCTCGATGCTCGCGGCGCCGCTCCGCGTGGGCGACGTCGCGATCGGGGCGATCAGCGTCTTCCGGCGCGACGTCCACGAGTTCTCGGCCGCCGAGGAGGAGCTGCTCCTGGCGCTCGCGGACCAGGCGGCGATCGCGCTCGAGCACGCCCGGCTCTATGCCGAGCTCGAGACGCGGGTCGCCGAGCGGACGCGCGAGCTCGACGCGCAGAAGCGGTTCGTCGAGGTCGTGCTCGAGACCCTGCCGCTCGGCGTGTTCGTGCTGGACGCCGGGCTCCGCGTCGTCCGCGCGAACCGCGAGGGCGCCCAGGCGCTCGGCGCGGCGCCGGACGTCCGCGCGCCCTTCGCGCCGCTCCTCGGCCCCGGCCACGCGCCGGCCGTGGAGGCGTTCCTCCGCCGGGCGTTCGAGACGCGGCGGGGCGCCGTGATGGAGCAGGAGACCACGCGCGCGGGCGACACGCGGACCTTCCGGCTCACGACGGCGCCCTTCGAGTCGGCCGACGAGGAGGTCCACCACGCCGTGGTGCTCGTCGAGGACGTCACGCGGGCCAAGCGGCTCGAGCGCCAGATGCTCCTGACCGAGCGGCTCACGACGGCGGGCCGGCTCGCGGCCGGCGTCGCGCACGAGCTCAACAACCCGCTCGCGACGATCGCGGGCTGCGCCGAGTCGCTCCAGAGCCGCCTCGCCGAGGGCGGGCTCGCCCGGACCGCCGAGCTCGCCGATTTCCCGCACTACCTGCGCCTGATCGAGGAGGAGGCGTTCCGCTGCAAGGAGATCACGGGGAGCCTGCTGCAGTTCGTCCGCGACCCGGGCAGCCGCCGCGCGCCGACGGACCTCAACGCGCTCGTCCAGAAGACGCTCGAGCTCCTGTCGCACCAGCCGCGCTTCGCCGAGGCCCGCGTCCTGACCGAGCTCGATCCCGCCCTCCCGCTGGTCGCGGTCAACGAGGGCCAGCTGCGCCAGGTCTTCACCGGCCTCGCGGCGAACGCGCTCGAGGCGATGGAGGGGCGCGGCGCGCTGACGCTGCGCTCGCGGGTCCATCGCGGCGAGGTCGAGGTGGAGTTCGACGACGAAGGGCCGGGGATCCCCGACGAGATCCTGCCGCGCATCTTCGACCCGTTCTTCACGACCAAGCCGCCGGGGCAGGGCACGGGGCTCGGCCTCGCGATCGCACAGGGGATCGTCGCCGACCACGGGGGCCGGCTCGAGGTCACCTCGCGGCCCGGCAAGGGCAGCGTCTTCCGGGTGGTGCTGCCGCTATGAGCCGGAAGATCCGCGTGCTGGTGGCCGACGACGAGCAGAACCTGCGCGAGCTCATGGTCCGCGAGCTCGGGCGCAAGGGCCACGAGGTCGAGAGCGTCGCCGACGGCGCGGCCGCGCTGGCGCGGCTGCAGGACGCCCCTTACGACGTCCTGGTCCTCGACATGAAGATGCCGAAGAAGGCGGGCATCGACGTCCTGCGCGAGCTCCAGCCGCTCCCCGACCCGCCGCAGGTGATCGTGATGACCGGCTTCCAGGAGGTGTCCACCGCCGTCGAGGCGATGAAGCTCGGCGCGTACGACTACCTCACGAAGCCGACGAAGATCGAGGAGCTCGACATCGTCATCCGCAAGGCGGCGGAGAAGGCGCAGCTCCTCCGCGACAACGAGGCGCTGCGCGCGCACGCGCCGGGCGGGGAGCCCGCCGGCGGCATCCTGACGCGGAGCCTCGCGATGCAGGAGGCGCTGCGGATCGTCGAGCGCGTGGCGCCGACGGACTCGGCGGTGCTCATCCTCGGCGAGAGCGGTACCGGCAAGGAGCTCGTCGCCCACGCGATCCACGACCGCTCCCAGCGGGCGGCCCGTCCATTCGTCCCGATCCACTGCGGGGCGCTCCCGCGCGAGGTGTTCGAGTCCGAGCTGTTCGGCCACGAGAAAGGCGCGTTCACGGGCGCGATCGGCACGAAGCCGGGGCTCGTCGAGCTGGCCGACGGCGGCACGCTCTTCCTCGACGAGATCGGCGAGATGGAGCCGGACAGCCAGGTGAAGCTCCTGCGCGCGCTCGAGACCGGGACCTTCTTCCGCGTCGGGGGCACGCGCCCCCGCCGCGTGGACGTGCGGCTCGTCGCGGCGACCAACCGCGACCTCGCGGAGGCGATGCGCGCGGGCGCGTTCCGCCAGGACCTCTACTTCCGGATCAACACGGTCACCGTGACCCTGCCGTCCTTGCGGGAGCGCTCCGGGGATATCCCCCTCCTCGCCAAGTCCTTCCTTGAGCGCTTCCGACTGAAGCACAGCCGCGAGGTCGACACCATCGATCCCGAAGCGTACCGGCGGCTGCTCTCGTACTCGTGGCCCGGCAATATCCGCGAGCTGGAGCACGCGGTCGAGCGAGCGGTGCTCGTGGCCCGGGGCAAAGAGATCGCCCTCAGCGACCTGCCCGAGCCTCTCCAGGCGAACGCCTCGCCGGAGGGGTCGGCTCCGCCTCCGGGATCACTCGAGGAGATCGAGCGGGTCTCCATCGTGCGGGCGCTCGAGTCCACCGGGTGGAACAAGCAGGCCGCCGCCCAGGTGCTGGGTCTACGCCGCCCGACGCTGTACTCGAAGATGCGCCGCCACGGGATCCCGCAGCGCCGCGCCTGACGTTCGCCTCGAGACGTCCTGTCCGCTCAGCCTGTCATGCCCTTGCCGCCGGGCATGAGGCCAGGCGATTCAAGTAGCTGGAAAACAAAGCGCACGACCTTGGCAACAGTCTTGCGTCTGCGAGGCGCTTGGAGGTGCATCATGCCGCGCATACTGCTCGTCGACGATGATCCCGCCTGGCGGAAGCTGTACC
>DATFVL010000176.1 GCA_035260325.1 Candidatus Methylomirabilota bacterium
CCGCCACACCTTTGCCTCCCTCCTAATCCAGGCGGGGGAACCCTTGACCTACGTCCAGCAGCAACTCGGGCACCACTCCCCGGCCTTCACGCTCGCGGTGTACGGCCACTTCATCCCGAGGGGGAACCATCGGGCCGTCGATCTCCTGGATGACGCGACCGGACGCAACCTATACGCAACCACAACTGAACAGCACCAGGCGATTAAGCTATAAGAATCATCACTTAGCCCTTCGTCGCCGTCAACGTCCAATGATTCAGACAGCGCGCCGTCAGTCTTCGGAGACGTCGAGGCGGCGGAGGTACTCCTCCCACTCGACCGGGAGCAGCGACCGCTTCTTCGTGTTGCAGGCCTTGCAGGCGGGGACGACGTTGCCGCGCGTGGACCGGCCGCCGCGGCCCAGCGGGACGACGTGATCCAGCGTGAGACCGGCGCGGCCGACCGCGCGGCCGCAGTAGTGGCAGACGCCGGCGGCGATCCGGCGCTTCCACCACTGGCTCGCGCGGAGCTCCCGCGCCTTCGCGCGCTCGCGCTTGAGCGCGGCCGCGTCGATCGGCGCGTAGAAGTCACTCATGCGCCGCGAGCGCCGTCGAGAGCTCCTCCCACTCGCGCATCAGCCACATGACCTGCTCCTCGGCGCGTCGCCGCTCCGAGGTCACCGCGCGCGCGCGCGCGCCGTCGGTGTAGAGCGCGGGATCGGTCAGCGCCGCGCCGATCTCGGCGATCCGCGCCTCGAGCGCGTGGATCTGCGTCTCGACGGCCTCCAGGCGGCGGCGCAGCTCGCGGAGCGCCCGCGTCGCCTCGTCGCCGCGCCGCGACGCCTTGCCCGACGTCGCCGCGCGGCGATCGTGCTGGCTTCCCGCAGGGGGAGCCGGGGGACGCCCGGATGAGTGTCTCTCCGAAATCCGGGCGGCCCCCGGCTTCCCCTGCCCCGAACCCGGCTCGAGCGTCGCGCGCGCCTTCGCCGCGAGATAGTCGTCGTAGCCGCCGAGGTAGGGGACGAGGGCGCCCCCGCCGACCTCGAGGATCTTCGTCGCGATGCGGTTGATGAAGTAGCGGTCGTGGGAGATGAAGACGATCGTCCCGGAGAAGCGGGCGAGCGCCTCCTCGAGGACCTCGCGCGAGGCGAGGTCGAGGTGGTTCGTCGGCTCGTCCATGCAGAGGAGGGCGGCCGGGCGCACGAGCATCCTCGCGAGCGCCACGCGCGCCTTCTCGCCGCCCGAGAGCACCGCGATCCGCTTGTCCACGGCGTCGCCCGAGAAGAGGAAGGTGCCCAGGATCGTCCGGAGACGCGTCTGGCCGAGCTCCGGCGCCGCGCGCTCCAGCTCCTCGAGCACGGTGGAGGACGGCGTCAGCGCGTCGAGCTGGTGCTGGGCGTAGTAGTGGGCCGCCACGTGGGCGCCGAGCCCGCGCTCCCCGCGGTCGAGCGGGAGCACGCCCGCCAGCAGGCGGAGCAGCGTGGACTTGCCCGCGCCGTTCGGCCCGACGAGCGCGGCGCGCTCGCCGCGCTCGATCTCGAAGTCCACGCCCGCGTACACGACGTTGTCGCCGTACGCTTTGCGCGCGCCCGCGAGCCAGGCGACGCGGCGGCCCGTGCGCGGCGGCGCCGGGAAGGCGAAGCGGATGTGGCGCGCCTCGCGCGCGACCTCGACGCGCTCGACGCGCCCGAGCATCTTGATCCGGCTCTGGACCTGCCGCGCCTTGGTCGCCTGGTAGCGGAAGCGCTCGATGAAGCGCTCGATCTCGGCGATGCGCTTGGCCTGGTTCCGCGCCCGCGCCGCCAGGAGCTCGCGGCGCGCCTCGCGCTCGACCAGGTAGTCGTCGTAGTCGCCGGGGTAGGCGGTCACGCCCGCGGGGCCGAGCTCGGCGATGGACGTCACCATCCGGTTCAGGAAGTAGCGGTCGTGCGAGACGAGCACGACGGTGCCGTCGTAATCGGCGAGGAACCCCTCGAGCCACTCGAGGGACTCGATGTCGAGGTGGTTCGTCGGCTCGTCGAGCAGGAGGAGCGACGGACGCAGGAGGAGCAGCCGCGCGAGCGCCGCGCGCATGCGCCAGCCGCCGGAGAACTCGGTGAGCGGGCGCGCGACGTCACCCCCGCGAAACCCGAGCCCGCCGAGGATGGCCTTCGCCCGCGTCTCGAGCCCGTAGCCGCCCGCCGCCTCGAACCGGTGCTGGAGCTCGCCGTAGCGCCGGGTCAGCTCCGCGCTCTCGGGACCGTGCGGGACGCCGGCGAGCGCCGCGGCGACGTCCTCCATCTCGCGCTCGAGCCGCCACACGGCCTCGAACCCCGAGAGCGCCTCCGCGAGGACCGAGCCGGCGGCGGTGCCCGTGACCTCCTGGGGGAGATACCCGACCGTCGCCTCGCGCGGCCGGGCGATGCGGCCCGCGTCGGGCTCCTCGAGGCCGGCGAGGAGCCGGCAGAGCGTCGTCTTGCCGGCGCCGTTCGGACCGACGAGCCCGATGCGCTCGCCGTCGGGAATCCGCCACGACAGCTCGCGGAGGATCTGCTCGCCGCCGTAGGCCTTGGCGATCCCCTCGAGCTGGATCATCCGGCCGGGCTCAGCGGATGCCCTGCACCTTCTCGGGCAGGATGCTGACGATCACGCGCACCTCGTCCGCCTTCCGGTACGGATACCGGTCCTGGCCGAGGTACTTCTTCGCGAGCGCGTCGATGTGCGCGTCGGCGCCCTTCTCGGTCATCTCGGCGACGCGCCCCCGCACCTGCACGTAGCGGTACGGGTTGTCGGGGTCCTGGAGCGCGAGCGCGACGCGCGGGTCGCGCCGGAGGTTCCTCTCCTTCACGCGCCCGCGCGCGGTGTTGAACCGGACGTGGGTCCCGTCGTAGTCCACCCACACCGGCGTCACCTGCGGCGCGCCGTCCCGGCCGAGCGTGGCCAGGTGGGCGAACGCCTTCTTGGTGGTGAAGAGGTCTCGGTAGCTCTCCGGAATCGTCGCCATGGTCAGGCCCCTTTCGTCGCCCTGAGCTGTTCGAGCGCCGAGAACGCGTGGCGGACGGACTTGGCCGCGAGCGTGCCGCCCATCAGGAGCCCGATGTCGAGCGTCTCGGCGATCTCCGTGTCCGTCGCGCCCTGGTCGAGGACCTCCTCGACGCGGTGGTCGATTCAGTCGAAGCAGTTCTGCGACACCGCGACGGCGAGCGCCGTCAGCTCCTTGTGCTTCTTCGACAGAGCGCCGTCCGCGTAGACCCGCCCGCCGAGATCGCCGAAGGTCCGGTAGACCTTCATCGACGACTTCAGCATGAGGCCGTTGAGCCGCTTCTTCTCCGCGTTCCGCTCGTGGATGTGCATCGTGCGTCTCCGCCGGTCAGCCTTCGTTCGTGGTGAGGTCCGTCCCGCGTGCCTCGGCGAGCGTGCGGAGGGCCAGCAGCATGCGCACCACGCACTGCTGGACGAGCAGCGCGTCCTGGGTGAACGGATCCGCGAGCCACTCGCGCGCCCACTCGGGCTTCTCGGCGGCGAACCCGAGCGTCGGCGAGAGCGCCTGGAGGCGGAGCAGCAGGTCGTCCTGCGGCAGGCCCGCCGCGCGCAGGCGCGTCACGACCGCCGCGCGGACGGCGGCGTTCCAGACGCCCGTGAGCCCCTCGATGAGCGCCACGTAGCACGTGAGCTCGGGCTTGTCCTGGAACTGCTGCAGGACCGCGGGCACGAGCGGGTTCACGACCGCCTCGCCCTCGTCGTCCATGCCGAAGAGCGGGCCGATCACGGGATCGCTCTGGGGCTCGGAGAGCCGCTCGATGAGCTCGAGGACCTCGGCGGCGGCCACCGGCGTCATCCCGGCGAGCCGCTCGAGCAGGGGCGCGTCACCCGCCATGGCTCAGCTTCCCGCACGCGTCGGCTCGCCGCGCATGTCGGCGCGGGCGAGGTCCCGGGCGCGCCCCGGCGGCACCAGGAGCGAGGCGCCCAGGGCCGCGACGCAGACCACGAGGCCGGTCACGAACACCCCGTGCAGGGCCTCCACGAGGGGCTGCCCCGCGGCGAGCCGCTGGCTCATCACGGCCCCCATCACCGAGACGCCGACGGCGCCGCCGACGGACATGAAGAACTGGACCACCGACGTCGCGATGCCGAGCTCGCTGCGCGGCACCGCGCTCTGCACCGCGATCAGCATCGGGACGATGACGAGGCCCATCCCGACGCCCGCCAGCAGGACGTCGCGCATCGCGCCGCCCATGCTGAGCCCCGAGTCCCACCGCGCGAGGAGGAGGAACGCCCCCGTCAAGCACGCGGCGCCGGCCATGACGACGCCCCGGTAGCCAACGCGCAGCACGAGCCGCGCGCTCGTCGCGGACAGCGCGACCCAGCCGAGGACGAACGGCGCGACCACGGCGCCCGAGCGCGTCGCGCTGGCACCCGTGACGGCCTGGACGAAGAGCGGCACGAACGCGAGCGCGCCGAACATCGCCATGGCCGCGAGCGAGCGCGTGAGCACCGCCGCGACGAGCATCCGGCTCGCGAACAGGCCGAGCGGCACGATCGGCTCGGCGGCGCGGCGCTCGACGGCGACGAACACGGCGAGCGTC
>DATFVL010000177.1 GCA_035260325.1 Candidatus Methylomirabilota bacterium
GCGCAGCTCACGCCCGAGCAGTTCCAGATCGCGCGCGGCAAGGGTACGGAGCGCCCGTTCTGTGGCACGCTGCTCGACAACAAGCGGCAGGGTGTCTACCGCTGCGTCTGCTGTGGTCTGCCCCTCTTCATGTTCGACGCCAAGTTCAACTCCCGCACCGGCTGGCCGAGCTTCTTCCAGCCGGTGGCGGCCGAGAATGTGCGCACAGATGAGGACCGCAGCTATGGGATGGTGCGGGTCGAGATTTTGTGCGCGCGATGCGGCGCTCATCTGGGCCACCTCTTTGAGGACGGTCCGCCCCCCAGCGGGCTCCGCTACTGCGTGAACTCGGAATCGCTGGCCTTTACTGACGCGCAGGATGTGGCTAGCCTCGCCGACCCTGCTGCCGACTGAGGGGAACACGATGACAATGAGGGAGCTTCTCCGTGCGCCGGGACGGGCGGGCTGGGCCATGTTGGCGCTCCTCGCGTACTTCAATCACACTCTGTATCTCTGCGGAGTCCCGGTCGACTGGACGACGTGGTTCATCAGCCCGGGTCTCAGCATGCTCATGGCCGCCTCCTCGGGGGCGGTTTACGCCACCATCGCGCGGGTCTCGCCGTGATTGAATTTCGCATCGTGCGCCGGTTCGGGCGGTTCGCTCCCTCCGCTCTTGCCATTTCGCTGATCATCACGCCGGCTGTCGCCGCCGACGATTCCAAGGAAGCCTGGGCTGCGCTCGTCCAGGGCGGCCACGTCGCGCTGATTCGCCATGGCAACGCGCCGCCCGGCCACGGCGGTGACCCGCCCGGCTTCAGGTTCGACGATTGCAGGACACAACGGAACTTGGATGAACGAGGGCGCGAACAGGCCAGGGCGCTCGGCGAGGCCTTCCGCAACCACGGCGTGCGCGTGGACCGCGTCCTGTCCTCGCCCGTGTGCCGTTGCATGGATACGGCCAACCTGATGGCTGTCGGCGGGGTTGAGAGTTCGTGGGCCCTCGTGCCGGACAGGAATCCGAATGCCGCCGCACGGCTCCTCGAGCTGAAGGAGATCGTGTCCACGTGGCGCGGACCGGGTACGCTCGTGCTGGTGACTCACGGCCTGACCGTTCGGCCGCTGATCGGGATCGTGCCGGATCAGGCTGAGATGGTGGTACTCAAGCCAATGCCCGGTAGCGGGCCGGGTGTCCACGTCGTGGGCAGGATCGCGGCGCCCCAATAAGGACGGATCACCTCGCGCATGCGTGATCTCTCGTCCAGAGGGCTGATCGTCGCCAAAGGGCTGATGTTTCTGGTTGTCGCTGGAGTGACGGCGACGCTGCTCCTCCTGGAGGCTCCCTCGCTCAGGGTGGCGGCCCTCATGGCTCTTCTCGTGTGGGCGTCGTGCCGCTTCTACTACTTCCTCTTCTACGTGCTTCACCACTACGTGGACCCAAGTCTCCGATACGCCGGACTGCTGGCATTGCTTCGTCAGATCGGGCGTGCTCGCGGTGCCCGATGAGCTTCATGGCCATCGCGCATCGGGGCGCCTCGTCCTATGCGCCGGAGAACACGCTGGCAGCGTTTGATCTGGCCCTTCAGATGGGCGTGAGCCAGATCGAGCTCGACGTGCACCTCTCGAGTGACGGACACGTCGTGGTCATCCACGATGAAACCGTGGACCGGACGACGAACGGGTCGGGGCCGGTCACGAGCCATACGCTCGCGGCCCTGCAGGCGCTCGATGCCGGGTCCTGGTTCGGAGCAAAATTCGCCGCTGAGCGAATTCCCTCGTTCAGCGAGGTCCTCGAGCGATACAGGGGACGGGCGCACGTTCATACCGAGATCAAGGGACACGCTGCGCAGTTGTCGCGGCGGACCGCTGACCTGGTGCGCGGGCTCGGGATGGCCGGCCGGGTCACGATCACCTCGTTCCAACGGACGCGGCTCGAAGAAGCGCGCGCCTACGCACCCGAATTACCGACCGGTTGGTTGGTGACGGAAGTCAGTGACGCGATCATCGCCCAGGCGCGAGCGATGGGGCTGACCCAGCTCTGTCCGAGAGCAAATGTGGTGACCCCGGAACTCGTTCGCCGCCTGCATGCCGAGGGTTTCGTCGTGCGAGCGTGGGGTGTGGCGACTGAAGACCTGATGCGTCAGGCCGTGAGCGCGGGAGCCGACGGGATGACCGTGAACTTCCCCGACGTCCTCCTGGCGTATCTGAGGACCCACCAGGCGCCGTGAGGGAGGCGGGGCTGAGGGCGTTGGGTGACATCCGGCGGGTGCTGAGGTGAGCGGCGGCGGCGCGCGCTACTTCGAGGACTTCAAGCCGGGTGACCGCGTCGAGTCGGGGCGGCTGACCGTTTCCGATGCGCTCATCACCGAGTTCGGACGCTTCTACGACGCTCAGGTCTTCCACACCGACCCCGAGGCGGCGAAGACGACGGTGTACGGCGGCCTCATCGCGAGCGGACTTCAGACGATCGCGATCACCTTCAAGCTGTTCCTCGAGACAGGTACGGTCGCGGCGTGCAGCCTCGGCTCTCCGGGCCTGGACGAAATTCGCTGGAAGACTCCGGTCCGCCCAGGAGACACGTTGCACGTGGTGGCGGAGGTGCTCGAGACGCGGCCCTCGGCGTCCAAGCCGGACCGCGGAATCGTCCGCATGCTCTTCACGACGGTCAACCAGCACGGGGACGCGGTGATGACCCTGATCGGCAATCAGCTCTGTCGCCGGCGCCCGGGTTGATTGGGGAGGATTCGTATCGGGGAATCGTTGAGAAGCCATGCCTCAAATCAACGAGCTGAGAAAGCAGATTTCGCGGGGCTTGTCGCCTTGCTTCGCCGATCTCGGACTCGACCGGGTGTCCGATGACGTCGTGTGGTCTCCGTCGCCGGGTCTGATCCGTATCGTTCAGATCTCATTCCTGGATAGTCATCACGCCTCCTACTTCGGATCGAGCACGGCGAGTTTCAGCATCGAGTTCGGGGGGCTGTACGGGCCTGTGAACCTCTTCGAAGCGCAGAGGGATTTCCCCCGGGTGCACTACTGTCAGGTCCGGGGCAAGCTCCACCGGGATTTTCGGCAGGACGCTCCGAAGAAGGATCTGCCTCCCGCAGAGCATCGGCGTCGCGATATCTGGTGGGTTCGGGCCTCTGGTGAGGACCTGAACGCGGCCATCGAAGGCGCCGGGCGCGTCATCACGTCCAATTTGGAGTTCTGGCTGAGTCGACTATCCGATCACGCCTATGTGTGCCGGTACCTCTTTTGGAAGGATGAGAACGAGCGGGGTTTGTTCGGTTTCGGCAGGCGAGGATCCCCGTCGAGAATCCAACTGCTGGAGCTCCTCACGGCGACGTTTCCCGAGAAGCGCCTCTTGAGATGGCGCCTGCTTCTGCCGTCCTGGCTGACCGGTCGGTGACGCGGCTCCACGATGCTCGATGAAACTCGGAGTAGAATGACGTCACATCACGATCGCGGGAGGACAGCGTGTTCGATCTCAAGGGCAGAGTCGCCATCGTCACCGGCGGCAACGGAGGCATCGGGCTCGGCATGGCGCGCGGCCTCGCCCGCGCCGGCGCGCGTGTGGTCATCGCGGCGCGCGACGAGGCGAAGTCCAAAGACGCGGTGCGGGAGCTCGAGGCGCTCGGCCCCGGCGCCCGCGCGATCGCCACGGACGTGACGGATGAGGCGGCCGTCCGGCGCCTGGTCACGGCGACGCTCGACGCCTTCGGGCGGCTCGACGTCCTCGTCAACAACGCCGGCACCAACATCCGCAAGCCCCCGCACGAGATCTCGCTCGCCGAGTGGCGCCAGGTGCTCGACACCAACCTCACGAGCGCGTACCTCTGCTCGCACGCGACCTACCCGGCGATGAAGGCGGTCGGCGGCGGCAAGATCATCAACATCGGCTCGATGATGTCCATCTTCGGCGCCGGCTTCGCACCCGCCTACGCCGCCTCCAAGGGCGGGATCGTGCAGTTCACCCGCGCGTGCGCCTCGGCGTGGGCCCGGGACAACATCCAGGTCAACGCGGTGCTGCCGGGCTGGATCGACACGGCGCTCACGCGCCGGGCGCGGCAGGAGATCCCGGGCCTGCACGAGCGGGTCCTCCAGCGCACGCCGGCCGCGCGCTGGGGCACGAGCGACGACATGGCGGGCATCGCGGTCTTTCTCGCGTCGCCGGCGTCCGACTTTGTCACCGGCACGGCCATCCCGGTGGACGGCGGCTACTCGATCCAGGGCTGAATGACGGCGCCACTCGCGACCTCGACATCGAGTTCACGCCCGAGGGCTACATCCTCGTGCTCTCCTACGAGGACCGCCCGGGAATGGTCGGCCGGATCGGCTCCATCCTCGGGCGGCTCAACGTGAACATCGCGTCCATGCACGTCGGGCGCAGGGCGAAGCGGGGCCGCGCGATCGTGGTGCTGATCCTCGACGAGGACCTGACGCCGGAACAGCTCGCCGAGGTCGCGGGGGCCGTCGAGGCCGACTTCGCCCGGCTCATCCGGCTGCCCTGACCCGGCCACGCGGCCAAAATTCTTGCCGCGGCCGCGAGGTCCTTGCTAGGCTCGAACCATGATGAAGACTGCGAAGCTCGGCACCGTCCTGCTTGTCCTCGCGCTCCTCGCCGGCTGTGCCTCGACGTCCTCCACCAAGCCCGTGAGGAGCGAGTTCGAGGACATTCCGATCCCCAGGGGGCTCGAGTTCCGGACCGGCGACTCCACGATCATCGAGTCGCCGACCGTCAAGGCGGCGCGCCTCGTCTACCGTGGCCGCCTGGAGATCCAGAGCCTGGCCACGGCCTGGCGCTCCACCCTCGAGGCCAACGGCTGGCGCCACGTCAGCACGACGAGCGTGCAGGATCAGGGCATCACCCAGGTCTACGAGAAGGCCGGCACCTCGCTCCAGGTCCGGCTCTCGGAAGGGTGGATCTACACCTACGCCGAGCTGACGGTCGGCCGCGCGATCCAGCCCCCGAAATAAGCCGGCGGACCGGCTACGGCGTTCGCCAGGCCCCGCCGTCCGTGGCGATGAACGCCTCGGCCTCGGCCGGCCCCCACGAGCCGGCCTCGTACGTGTGGAGCGGCACCGCTGGGTCCTTCGCCCACGCCTCGAGCACCGGCGCGAGGAGCCGCCACGCCTGCGTGACCCAGTCGCCACGCGCGTAGAGCGTGGCGTCGCCGTGGATCGCGTCGAGCAGGAGGCGCTCGTACGCCTCGGGCGGCTCGGCCCCGAAGACCTCGCCGTAGCGGAAGTCGAGGCGAACGGGCGCGAGCTTGAGGTCCGGCCCGGGCGTCTTCGCGGCGACGGTGAGCGCCATGCCCTCGTCGGGCTGGATGCGGATCGCGAGCGTGTTCGGCTCCACGCCCGCCGGATCCCGCTGGAAGATCAGGTGCGGCGTCCGGTGGAAGCGGATCGCGATCTCGCTCACGCGCTTCTTCAGGCGCTTGCCCGTGCGGAGGTAAAAGGGAACGCCCGCCCAGCGCCAGTTGTCCACGACGAGCCGGAGGGCCGCGTAGGTCTCGGTCCTGGAATCGGGGGCGACGCCCTTCTCCTGCCGGTAGCCGGGGACCGGCTTGCCCTCGGCGAACCCCGAGCCGTACTGCCCGCGCAGCGCGCTCTCCCGCACGCGCCCGGGCTCGATCGGGCGGATCGCGCGCATGACCTTGTTCTTCTCGTCGCGCACCGGCGCGGCCTCGAACGACACCGGCGGCTCCATCGCGATCAGGCACAGGAGCTGGAGCAGATGATTCTGCATCATGTCGCGGAGCGCGCCGGCCTCCTCGTAGTAGGCGCCCCGCGTCTCGACGCCGATGGACTCGGCGACGGTGATCTGGACGTCGGCGACGTGGTTGCGGTTCCAGAGGGGCTCGAAGATCCCGTTCGCGAACCGCAAGACGAGGAGATTTTGCACGGTCTCCTTGCCGAGGTAGTGGTCGATCCGGTAGACCTGCTCCTCGCGGAAGGCCGCGGCGAGCTGGCGGTCGAGCGCCAGCGCGCTGTCGTAGTCGTGGCCGAAGGGCTTCTCGACGACGATGCGCGTGAAGCCGCCGTCGCGGGGGCGCGCGAGGCCCGACGCGCCGAGGTTCGTGATGATGTCGTCGTAGAGGGAGGGCGGCGTCGCGCAGTAGTAGAGCCGGTTCGCGGGCCCGGGGCGCGCGCTCTCGATCCGGGTCAGCGTGGCGTCGAGCTTCGCGTAAAGGCCGGGGTCGGCCGGGTCGCCCGCGACGTAGGTGAGCGCCGAGGCGAACCGGTCCCAGACCTGCTCCGAGGGGGGCTTGATGCGCGCGAACTCGTCGATCCCCGCGCGCGAGCGCCGGCGGAACTCGTCGTCGCTCATACCGGTCCGCGCGGTCGAGACGATCGCGAACGGCTCCGGCAGCGTGCGCCCGGCGTAGAGGCTCCAGAGCGCGGGCATGAGCTTGCGGCGCGTGAGGTCGCCCGACGCGCCGAAGATGACGAGGGAGAAGGGCTCGTCCCGGCCGGCCATCAGCGCCCCAGCGCCTCGAGCTCGAGGACCTTCGCCAGGCGCCGCTCGTGGCGCTCGGCGTGCGAGAAGCGCGCGCCGACGAACGCGCGGGTCAGCGCGATGGCGAGGTCGACGCCGACCACGCGCGCCCCGAGGCACAGCACGTTGGCGTCGTCGTCCTCGCGCGACTGGCGCGCGGTGAAGAGATCGTGGCAGAGCGCGGCGCGGATGCCGCGCAGCTTGTTCGCCGCGATCGAGACACCCGCGCCGCTCCCGCAGACGAGCACGCCGAGGTCGGCGCGCCCCTCGCGGATCGCCGCGCCGACCGCACGCGCGTAGTCGGGGTAGTCCACCGGGTCGGTGGACGTCGTGCCGAGGTCGAGGATGCGGTGGCCGTCCTGCTCGAGCGCCGCCACCAGCGGCGCCTTGTGGGGAAATCCCCGGTGATCCGCCGCGACCGCGAGGCGCACGGCTAGAGTTCCGCCTGGGGAGTCATGGTAACGACTGCCGCGTTCGGGCCGCGCAGCGAGCCGACGGGCGCGTGCGGCAGGGGTCGACGGGATCCGTTCCCGCCCGCGGGCAACGGACCCCGCGTCCCCCGGTGGAGCCCAGCCGCAATGGGGCAGCGCCCGCGTGCCGCGTGGTCCCGCGATCCCTGCCGCGCGTGCCCGTCGGCCCCGGGGCCGCGCGCTGGCGGGCGCTTGACATGACTTCGAGGACGGGACACTAGCGGCCGTCCGCGGCGGGCAGCAGCGCGGCCGCCGCGCGGTCCACGAGCCACACGAGCCGGCCCTTCTCCGGGCTCACGAGCGCCGCGGGCAGCATCACGCGGTCGGCGAGCACGGCCTTGAGCACCTTCGCCTTCTCGGCGCCCGTCACGAGGAAGGCGACGCGCGCGGCGGCGTTCAGCACGGGCAACGTGAGGGTGAGCCGCTGGGGGATCGCGGCCGCGGCCGCGTGGACGGCCGCGACGGTGCGGAAGACCTCGCGGAGCACGGGCGAGCCGGGGAAGAGCGAGGCCGTGTGGCCGTCCACGCCGAGGCCGAGCAGGACCAGGTCGAGGCGCGGCAGCTCGCCCCGCCGGGTGCCGAACGCCGCGGCGAGGCTCTTCGCGTACTCCGCGGCGGCGGCCTCCGGGTCCTCCATCTCGCCGCGGATGCGGCAGACCTGTGCCGGCGGAATGGGCACCTTCGAGAGCAGCGCCTCGTTCGCCATGCGGAAGTTGGACTCGCGGTGCTCAGGCGGCACGGCGCGCTCGTCGCCGAAGAACGCCCAGACGCGGCCCCAGTCCACGCGCTCGCGCCAGGGCGGCGCGGCGAGCTTCGCGTACGTCGCGGCGGGCGTGACCCCGCCGGCGAGCGCGATGGTGAAGCGCCCCTGCGCGAGGACGGCCTCGGCGGCCGCGTCCACCACGAGCCGGGCGGCCGCGTCCGCGAGCGCATCGGGGTCGTGCAGGATGCTGACGGTGGGTTCGGATCCCATGCCCGGACCATCATACCCTGTCAGACCATTGAGGTAAGATAGCGCCCATGGCGGAGAGCTGGGAGGTCCTGATCCTGCGCGGCCTCGCGTCCACGGACGAGCGCGCGCAGGACTTCACGGGCACGCTCGTGATCCACCGGGCCGGCAGCGCGGAGCCGGTCGAGTCCGTGCAGGTGACCATCAAGCGCTCGGTCCTCACCGAGCTCCACGACACCCTCGGCCGGCTGCTCGCGCGGTCGACCGGCATCGCGCGGAGGCGGACATGAGCCGGATCCGTGTCCTGAGCCCCGTCGGCGAGGCGCGCCGCGAGGCGTTCACCGTGCCGCGGTTGCCCGCGGACCTCGCGGGCCTGACCATCGGCTTCGTCGACAACACCAAGCACAACTTCGACCGCCTCGCCGACGAGATCAGCGTGCTCCTGCGCGAGCGCTACGCCGTCAAGGCCGTCGTGCGCCGGCGCAAGGCGAACGCGTCGGTCGCGGCGCCGCCGGAGACGCTCGCCGAGCTCGCGAAGCAGTGCGACGTGGTGCTCGCGGGGTCCGGCGACTGAGGGTCCTGCACGTCGTGGAGTCTCCACGACGCCATCGAGGTCGCGAAGCTCGGGACGCCCGCGGGCCTCATCGGCACGACCGCGTTCCAGGGCCTCGCGGTGAGCGAGCTCGCCGCCCTCGGCATCGCCGGCCTGCCACTCCTCGTCGTCCAGCATCCGCTCGGCGGCGAGCGGCCCGAGTCCGTCGCGCGCAAGGCGCGGGAGGCCGTCGAGCAGCTCGCGGGTCTCATCGGAGGAGCCACGACGGGCGAAAGCGGGCGTGTCGGAGCCCCGCGCACCTCTCTCAGGCCACCCTCGGAGCAAGCCGACCCCGCGGACCTCGCTACAATGGACGACGACCCTCAGGCGGTCCTCGCCGCGTTCTGCGAGCGCGGCTGGTGTGACGGCCTGCCCGTCGTCCCGCCCACCGAGGGGCGCGTGCGCGCGATGCTCGGCGGGGCGCCGCCGGAGCGGTCGCTCGGCGCCGTGCCGCCGCTCTGGCGCCAGGCGACGCTCGAGAAGCTCGCCGTCAACGCCGTCTTGGCGGGCTGCGAGCCCGCCGCGTTTCCGGTGATCGCGGCCGCGGTCCAGGCGATGCTCGAGCCCGCGTTCAACCTCTACGGCGTCCAGGCGACGACGCACCCCGTGGCGCCGCTCCTCATCGTCCACGGCCCGGTCGCCGAGCGGCTCGGCATCCACGCCGGGAGCGGCTGCTTCGGCCCGGGCTTCCGCGCCAACGCGACGATCGGCCGGGCGCTCCGCCTGATCCTGATGAACGTGGGGGGTGCCTGGCCGGGACGCCACGACATGGCGACGCAGGGGAGCCCCGCGAAGTTCTCCTACTGCGTCGCCGAGCGCGTGGACGCGTCGCCGTGGGGGCCGCTCTGCGGGGACGACGCCGTCACGGTGTTCGGCGGCGAGGCGCCCCACAATGTGAACGACCACGTCTCGACGGGCGCGGCCGGCATCCTCGCGACGCTCGCCGACACCGCGGTCTCCCTCGGCTCCAACGTCGGCTGGTTCCTCGCGCAGAGCCAGCTCCTCGTCGTCCTCGGCCCCGAGCACGCGGCGACGATCGCGGGCGACGGCTTCACCCGCGCGGACGTCCAGCGCTACGTCTTCGAGCACGCGCGGCTGCCGCTCCGCACGCTCAAGCTCGGCGGCATGTGGGGCATGCAGGACTGGCCGGTGTGGATGACCGCGGTCCGCGACGACGACGCGCTCCTCCCGCAGGTGCCGTCGCCGGACGATGTCTTCGTCATCGTCGCGGGCGGGCCCGGCAAGCACTCGTCGGTCGTGCCGAACTGCACCTTCAGCCGCGCGGTCCGGCGGCCCGTGCTCCCGCTCTAGGTCCGGCCGGCGCCACGAGGAGCCCGAGCGCCGCGACCAGCAGCGCGGCGCCGGCGATCCCGCCGGGCCCAAGCCGCTCGCCGAACAGGAGGACGCCGAGGAGCGTCGCGGTGAGCGGCTCCGTGAGCGTCACGATCCCCGCCACCGACGCGGGCACCGCGCGGAGCCCGAGCGCGTAGAGCGCGTACGCCCCCGCCGTCGCGACGCCGCCGAGATAGAGGAGCCAGGGCCAGCCGAGTGCCAACTGGCCGAGCGGCGCGTCGACGAAGGCCAGCACGGGCGTCAGCAGCACCGCGCCGGTGCCGAAGGTGAGCGCGGTGAGGGGGAGCGGCGCCGAGCGCCTGAGCGCGGCCTTCGTGAGCATCGCGTAGAGGGCGTACGCGAGCCCCGCGCCGAGGGCGAGCCCGATGCCCGCGACGGCGCGCGCCGAGAGGTCGGGCGCGGCGCCGGGGACGGCGATCAGGAGCCCGGTGCCGAGCACGCCGAGCGCCAACGCCGCGCGGACCCGCGCGCCCAGCGCCTCGCCGAGCGTCCACGGGGCGAGCGCCGCGATGATCAGCGGCGCCGAGCAGATCGCGACCAGCGCGGCGACCGCGATGCCCGTGAGCGTCACCGCGGTGAAGTACGCCGCCTGGTAGCCCGCCATGCACGCGCCCGCGGCGAGCGCGCGCGCGAGGTCGCCGCGCGCGGTCCCGGGCCAGCGCCCGGCGAGCCGCGTGCCCGCGAGCAGCAGCGGCGCGGCGACCCAGAGGCGTGCCGCGCCGACGAGGAGCGGGCTTGCGGCCGCGTGCCGGCCGAGGACCATCATCACCGAGCCCGTCGTGCCCCACGAGACCGCGGCGAGACCGATCAGGACGATGCCGAGCGTGAGCGACGGGGCTTGACGGGGTCCGCGCACGCCGCGATGATAGCTCGCTCGTCACGCGAAGGAGGCCGCGATGAAGATCGGGTTCATCGGGACGGGGACCATGGGCCAGCCGATGCTCTCGAACCTCGTGAAGAAGGGGCACGCCGTCGTGGCGTACGACATCGTCGACGCCATGCTGGACGCCGCCGTGAAGCGCGGCGCCGCCCGCGCGGGCTCGGCCGCCGACGCCGCGAAGCAGAGCGAGCTCGTCATCACCATGCTGCCGTCGTCCTCGCACGTCGAGGCGGCGTACCTCGGCGCCGGCGGCATCCTCGAGGGCGTGGCCTCCGGCCGCCTCTGCGTGGACATGTCGACGATCGACCCGGGCGCCTCGCGCCGCGTGGCCGAGGCCGCGAAGAAGCGCGGCGTCCGCTTCATCGACGCGCCGGTCTCGGGCGGCGTGCCGCGCGCCGAGGACGGGACGCTTGCCATCATGGTCGGCGGCGAGCCGCGCGACGTCGAGGAGGCCCGGCCCGTGCTCGCGTGCCTGGGCGCGAACGTCATCCACGTCGGCCCGGTGGGCTCGGGCGAGGTGGCGAAGATCTGCAACAACCTGATCGCGGGCGTCGCGGCCGTCGCCGTCAGCGAGGCGTTCAGGATCGCCGAGGGCTTCGGCGTGGACGCGAAGGTCCTCACGGAGGTCATCGCGAAGTCCTCGGGCAACACCTGGGTCATGGAGCACATGCACCCGGTGCCCGGGCTCGTCGGCAAGGCGCCGGCGAACCGCGATTACGCGCCGGGCTTCATGACGGACCTGATGGCGAAGGACCTCGGGCTCGCGGTGAGCGCGGCGCGCGACCTCCGCGTGCCCGTGTTCGTGTCGCCGGCGGCCCAGCAGGTGCTGCGTCTCGCGTCCTCCCACGGCCTCGGGCGCAAGGACTTCTCGGTCGTCTACGAGTTCCTCCGGCCGTCGAGCCGGCAGGCGCCCGTGTAGAGGTCACCCGAGGCGGCCCGGGCCCTCGTCGTCTTCCCGACGGACCGGACGCCGGCCGCGGAGCACGTCGAAGTCGCAGCCCTCGTTCGCCTGGAGCACGTGGTCGAGGAAGATGCGCCCGTAGCCGCTCGTGAAGTGGGGCGGGGGCGGCGTCCAGGCGGCGCGCCGGCGCGCCAGCTCCGCGTCGGCCACGCGCAGGGTGAGGCGGCGGTGCGGCACGTCGAGCTCGATCTCGTCGCCGTCGCGCACGAGCGCGAGCGGCCCGCCCACGGCGGACTCGGGCGCGACGTGCAGGATCACGGTGCCGTACGAGGTGCCGCTCATGCGCGCGTCCGAGATCCTCACCAGGTCTTTCACCCCACGCTTCAGCAGGCGCGCCGGGATGGGCGCCGCGCCGAACTCGGGCATCCCGGGCGCGCCCTTCGGGCCCACGTGCTTGAGCACGAGGACCGACGTCTCGTCGATCGCGACGCTCGGATCGTCGATCCGGCGCGCGAGGTCGGCCTGGTTCTCGAAGACGACGGCGCGCCCCCGGTGCGTGAGCAGGTGTGCCGACGCCGCCGACTGCTTGAGCACCGCCCCACCGGGGCAGAGGTTGCCGAACAGGACGACGGTCCCGCCCTCCGGCGCGAGCGGGACGCCGAGGGGGCGGATGACGTCCTCGTTCCAGCATTTCGCGTCGCGCACGTTGTCGGCGAGCGTCCGCCCGTTCACGCTCAGCGCGTCGCCGTGCAGCAGCGGGAGCAGCTCCTTCAGCACGACCGGCAGGCCGCCGGCGTAGAAGAAGTCCTCCATCAGGTATTTCCCCGACGGCTTCACGTTGACGAGCAGCGGTGTCGTCCGCGACAGCTCGTCGAACCTCGCGAGCGGCAGCGGCACGCCGACGCGCCCGGCGACGGCGACGAGGTGGATGATCGCGTTCGTCGAGCCTCCGATCGCCATGTCCGTGCGGATCGCGTTGTCGAACGCCCGGGCCGTCATGACCTCGGAGGGCCGCGGGCCGCCTGCCCGCGCCATCTCGACGGCGCGGCGCCCCGAGAGCTCGGCCAGGGCCAGGCGGCGCGAGTCGGGGGCGGGAATCGCGGCGTTGCCGGGGAGCGTCATGCCGAGCACCTCGGCCATCGAGGCCATCGTGGAGGCCGTGCCCATCACCATGCAGTGGCCGGCCGAGCGGGAGAGACACGCCTCGACCTCGCAGAGGTCCTCGTCGGTGAGCCGCTCCGCCCGCCGCTCGGCCCAGAGCCGTCGCGCGTCGGTGCCCGAGCCGAGCTCCTCGGCCCGCCAGGCGCCGCGCAGCATCGGCCCGCCGGTGACCATGAGCGCGGGCACGTCGGCGGAAGCGGCGCCCATCAGCATCGCCGGCGTCGTCTTGTCGCAGCCCGCGAGGAGCACGACCGCGTCGAGCGGGTAGGCGCGGATGCACTCCTCGACGTCCATCGCCATGAGGTTCCGGAACAGCATGGTGGTCGGCTTCATGAGGATCTCGCCCAGTGAGATCGTCGGGAACTCGAGCGGAAAGCCGCCGGCGGCCCAGACGCCGCGCTTCACGGCCTCCGCCACCTGGCGCAGGTGCGCGTTGCAGTTCGTCAGCTCCGACCAGGAGTTGGCGACGCCGATCACCGGGCGGCCGTCGAAGACCAGGTCGCTGAAGCCCTCCGCGCGCAGATACGCGCGGTGCATGAAGCCGTCGAACGTCCGGGGCCCGAACCAGTTGCGGCTGCGGAGCGCGTGCGTGGCCATGGGCTCTCCCCTCCCGCCCGTCCGGGGCGGATACCGCATGATATACTCCCGGTCGCCGCGCGAGGGCGACTGGGAGGACCGGCCGTGGCTTGGTACATCATGCTCAGCACGCTGTCCGAGTCGGGACGCAAGGTGCTCCTTGAGCGTCCCGGCTGGATCAAGAAGGTCAACGCCGACGTCCAGCGCATGGGCGCCCGCGTCGTCGCGCAGTACGCGGTCCTTGGCCCCTACGACTTCGTCAGCGTCATCGAGGCCCCCGACAACGCGACGATCTCGCGCGTCTCCGTCGAGCTCGGCGCGCGCGGCGGCGCGGCCGGCATGACGATGGCGGCGATCCCGCTCGACGAGTTCATCGACCGTCTCCAGAGCGGCCCCACCCGCAGGCGGAACGAGAGGAAGAAACGGTGAGAGTCCTGAAGATCCATCCGGAGAAGTGCACCGGCTGTCTGCGCTGCGAGCTGGCCTGCTCCTACATGCAGACCGGCACGTTCCAGCCGGCGAAGTCCGTCATCCGCGTCTCGCCCTTCGAGGGTCACACCTCGTACGCGCCTTACACCTGCACCCAGTGCGCGGAGGGGTGGTGCATGACGGCCTGCCCGGTCGGCGCCATCACGATCAACGCCGCCGGGGCGAAGGACGTCCTGGACGACTTGTGCGTCGGGTGCAAGCTCTGCACGATCGCCTGCCCGTACGGGACGATGTTCTACGACCCGGGCACGCGCAAGGCGTTCAAGTGCAACCTCTGCGGCGGCGCGCCGGCGTGCTCCGAGGCGTGCCCGACGGCCGCGATCACCTACGAGGAGACGGCGACCGGCGACTGGCTCGGTGACTTCGCGCACGAGCGGACGGCGCGCGTGCTCGCGGGGGTGCGGTGATGCCCAAGCGCCATCTCATCATCGGCGGCGGCACGGCGGGCATGAACGCGATGCGCACGATCCGCGAGGAGGAGTCCGAGCGCTCGGAGATCACGCTGGTGAGCGCCGAGCGGCCCTACTCGCGGATGGTCCTCCCGTACTACCTCGACCGCTCGATCGCCGAGTCCCACGTCTTCACGGCGACGGCGAAGGTCCTCGCCGACTGGGGGGTCAAGACGCACCTCGGCCGGCGCGCGTCGGCGCTCGACGCGAAGGCGGGCGTGTGCACCCTGGACGACGGCACGAAGGTCCAGTACGACGACTGCCTCGTCGCCACGGGCTCGTCCGCCGTGCGGGCGCCGGTGCCGGGCTCCGACGGGCCCGGCGTCCACTCGTTCTGGACGCTCGACGAGGCGCGCGGCGTCATCGCGGCGATCAAGCCCGGGAGCCACGTCGTCATGGTCGGCGCGGGCTTCATCGCGTTCACGATCCTCAACTCGATCCTGTCGCTCGGCGCCAAGCTGACGATCGTGGAGGTGGCGCCGCGCATCCTGCCGCGCATGGTCGACGACGCGGGGGCGAAGCTCGTCGAGGCGTGGCTCACGAAGCACGGCGTCGCCATCCGCACCGACGCGCGGCTGGCGAAGATCGAGGACGCCAAGGGCCGGAAGCGCCTCCGGTTCGCCGGCGCCGCGGACATCGTCGCCGACGTGGTGATCATGGCGACCGGGATCAAGACGAACCTCGACTGGCTCAAGAGCTCCGGCGTCACGGTCAACCGCGGGATCGTGGTGGACGACCGCCTGCGCTCGAGCGTGCCGAACGTCTACGCCGCGGGCGACGTCGCCGAGGGGCGCGACCTGATCTCGGGGGAGGGCGCGGTGCACGCGATCGAGCCCACGGCCCAGGAGCACGGGCGGGTCGTCGGCGCCAACATGGCGGGCAAGGACGTGCGCTACCGCGGGAGCCTCATCATCAACATCGTCGAGGTCTGCCACCTCGACGTTGCCTCGTTCGGCGCGTGGGACGACACCAAGGCCGAGGCGGTGACGGGCCTCGACGCCCCGCGTCCGGCCTACCGGAAGCTCCTGTTCCGCGGCGACCGGCTCACCGGCGCGATCATCCTCGGCCCGTCGAGCGACATCTGGACGACCAACGACGTCGGCATGCTGAAGGGGCTCGTCCAGTCCGGCGTGTCGCTCGGGCGCTGGAAGGAGCACCTGCGGAAGCGCCCGTTCGACGTGAAGCCGGCGTTCATCGCCTCGCACACGACCCGCACGCTGCTCCCCATAACCATCCTCGGACGCCCCGCGAAGGCGCCCGGCGACACCCCGGTGGCCGTATGACGACTGCGACGCTCTCGGCGAAGACGACGAAGAAGCCCACGCGCGCGACCTCCGACCTGCCCGGCGGCTACGCGGGCCGGCTCCTGCGCGTGGACCTCACGAAGCGGAAGTGCTGGGCGGAGCCGTGGGGCCCGGCCGAGATGCGCGAGCTGCTCGGCGGCGTCGGCCTCGGCGCGATGATCCTCTACCGCGAGACCGCGACGAAGGGCGGCAAGGGGAACGTCGCCTGGGACCATCCCGACAACCGGCTCGTCCTGGCGACCGGGCCGATCGCGGGCTTGCCCGCCTGGGGCTCGAGCGGCCTCACCGTCGTGACCGTCGGCGCCGGGACCAACGGGCCGACCTCGACGCAGGCCAACGGCTTCTTCGGGACGAACCTCAAGTACTCCGGCTACGACGCGATCGTCCTCCAGGGCCAGGCGAAGGGCTGGGTCTACCTCTACATCAACGACGACGTCGTCGAGCTGCGCGACGCCAAGCACCTCCTCGGCAAGGACACCTGGGAGACGCAGGACGCGCTCTACGCCGACACCGGGCTCGCGGGCCACCAGCTCTCGGTCTACTCGATCGGCCCGGCGGGCGAGAACCTCGCCCGCTTCGCCGCGATCCAGGGCGACTACGGTCACGTCGCCTCCAAGAACGGCTGCGGCGCGGTCATGGGCAAGAAGAAGCTCAAGGCCGTGGCGATCGTGCGCGGGACGAAGTCGCTGCGCGCGGCGGATCCGCGCGGGCTCATCCAGGCCGCCGACGACATCGGCTTCGATCTCCGGACCGACCCCTCCGCCAAGTCGCTCTACGAGTACGGCACGCTCCCTGGAGTCGTGAACCTCGGGAAGATGGGCGCGCTCCCGATCAAGAACTACACGACCAACGTCCCGCCGACCGACATGAGCCGGTGGGAGGCACCGAAGCTCCGCGAGGGGTTCGACCACCGCGGCCACCAGTGCAGCGCGTGCGGCATGCACCACTGCCACATGTCGGTCATCCGCCAGGGCGAGCACAAGGGCGCGATCGTCGACGAGCCCGAGTACGAGGGCTGGTCCGGCGCGGGCTGGGCCATCGGCGCCGTCGAGGACATCGACGGTGTCGCCTGGCTCAACACCCAGCTGGACAAGGCGTGCCTCGACGTCAACGAGTTCGGCTGGGTGTGCGGCTGGGTGATGGAGGGCCAGGAGAAGGGCTACATCACGGAGAAGCAGCTCGGGTTCCGCCTCAAGTGGGGCGACATCAAGGGCGCCGACCGGCTGATCCAGATGATCAGCCACCGCGAGGGCTTCGGCGACATCCTGGCCGAGGGGATGAAGCGGGCCGCGGAACGGCTCGGCGGCGCCGCGAAGGACGCCGCGATCTACACCCTGAAGGGCGCCGCGCCGCGCGGCCACGATCATCGGGCGCGCTGGGACGAGATGCTCGACACGTGCACGTCGGGGACGGGCACGCTCGAGAGCGGCGTGCCGGTCCACCCGGCGGAAGTGGGTCAGCCCACGCGCATCAACCCCTTCGACGGCGAAGCCGTGGCGAAGTTCGTGGCCGGGATCCGCGGTCGCCGGAACTTCGAAGACTCCCTCGGGATGTGCATCTTCACCACGCGCACCCGGCTGGAGAACCTCTGTCGCGTTCTCAACGCGGCCACCGGCTGGGACGTCACCGTGCCGGAGACGGTCCGATTCGGGCGCCGCACGGCCGCCATCCTGCGCGCGCTGTCGCTCCGCTGTGGCCTCACGCCCGCCCTCGAGCGGCCGTCCACCCGTTACGGCTCGACGCCGGTCGACGGTCCCGCCAAGGGCCAGGCCGTCGGCCAGCAGTGGGAGAAGATGGTCGACACTTGGTACCGCGAGGTCGGCTACGACCGGAAGACGGGGAAACCCCTGCCGGCCACGCTGAAGGGCCTCGGCCTCGACTGGCTCGCGAAGGAGCTCTGGGGCAAGAAGGCGTAGCGCATCACCGACCGAGCTCCCGTCCCCCGCGCCGGCGCCCCACGTGTCGCACGGCACAAAAAGGGCGAATCGGCCGCTCGCTTGACCCCTTGCGCGGCGATGTGCTAACAATTGGCGCTCAATTCACGGATTTCCCTGGGGGTCTCATGGCGCAAGTGATTGGATTCATTGGGCTCGGCATCATGGGACGGCCCATGGCGAGAAACCTCCTGAAGGCCGGCGACTCCCTCGTCGTCCACAGCCGGAGCCGCGGGCCGGTCGACGAGATCGTGAAGGCCGGCGCCAAGGCAGGCGCCTCGCCGCGCGACGTCGCGGGCCAGTGCGACGTGCTGATCACGATGCTGCCGAACTCGCCCGACGTCGAGCTGGTCGCGCTCGGCAAGGACGGCATCGTCGAGGGCGCGCGGCCGGGCCTGATTTTCGCGGACATGTCGACGATCTCGCCCATCGTCTCGCAGAAGGTCGGCAAGGCGCTCGCCGCGAAGGGCGTCAGGATGCTCGACGCGCCGGTCTCGGGCGGCGAGAAGGGGGCGATCGACGCGGCGCTCTCGATCATGGTCGGCGGCGACAAGGCGGTCTTCGACGCCGTCCTGCCGATCTTCCAGGCGATGGGCAAGACCATCACGCATCTCGGCCCGCTCGGCTTCGGCGGGTTCACGAAGCTCGCCAACCAGATCATCGTCGCGATGAACCTGACGGCGCTCGCCGAGGCGCTCACACTCGCGAAGAAGGCGGGACTCGACCGCGAGCTCACGCTCACGGCACTGGCGGGCGGGCTCGCCGGCTCCAAGTGCCTCGACCAGAAGAAGGCGAACTACCTCGCGAACACGTACACCCCGGGCTTCAAGATCGACCTGCACGTCAAGGACCTCGGCCTCATCATGGAGTCCGCGCGCGCCCTCGGCGTGCCGTTGCCCGCGACGGCGATCGTGCAGGAACTGTTCAGCGCGCTCCGCGTGAAGGGCGGAGGCGGCCTCGACCACTCGGGCGTGATCACCCTGCTGGAAGACCTCGCGGGCGTCTCCGCGTGAGGGCCACGGTCGACCGCGCCGGGCTGGACCCGCAGGGGCGCCTGCCCAAGGTCCAGGTCCGCCGCGTGCGGAAGGGCGACCTCGCGAAGGTCCGCGACGTCATGGAGCAGACCTTCGGCGACTTCCTCGAGCGCCAGCTCGGGACCCGTCCGCGCCAGGCGTTCGGCGGCGCCCAGTACGTCCACCACCGCTGGCTCATGGAGCCGTGGGGCTGCTTCGTCGCCGAGGAGGACAACTCGAAGATCGTCGGCGCCGCGCTCGCCGTCACCTGGGGCAGCGTGGGGCTCCTCGGCCCCGTCGCGGTCCTCACGAACTACCAGAACCAGACGATCGGCCAGCAGCTCATCCGCGCCGCGCAGGAGTTCTTCGACGAGAACAACGCGACGCTCCACGGGTGCGTGACCTATCCGACGAGCCCGAAGCACCTGTTCCTCTACCACAAGTTCGGCTACCGGCCGAAGGCGCTCACCGCCGTCATGAGCCGCGCCATCGACCGGACGCCGCCGCGGGGCGCGCCCCCGGCGCCCGCGGCGGCGCCCCGGACGGCGAAGCCCGGGCTCGGCGTCCGGCGGTTCTCGAGCCTCGAGGAGACGAAGAAGAAGGCGACGCTCGCGCGGATCCACCGGATCACGAACGCGATCTGCCGCGGGATGGACCTCTCGAAGGAGATCGAGATCGTGGACGGCCTGGCGCTCGGCGACACGGTCCTGCTCGAGCGCGGGCGCGAGCTCGTGGGCTTCGCGATCTATCACAGCCCCGGCGTGAGCGAGGCCCCGGCCGGCGCGCTCTACGTGAAGTTCCTCGCGCTCGACCCGCCGCAGCGCCGGGTCGAGCACCTCGTCGAGTTCATCGGCGCCCTGGAGGCGCTCGGCCAGGAGCTCGGCGTGCAGCGCGTGATCCTGCCCGTGTACTCGCGCTACTGGCTCGCGTACAGTACCCTGGTCCAATGCGGCTATCAGATCGACTTCAGCATGATCCGGATGCAGCGGGGCAAGCTGGAGGACTACGAGGACCCGACGCACCTCGTCCTCGACGACTGGCGGTGATGCGTCGCCGGGGCGCGTTCAGCGCCGCCGCGCTCGTGCTGGCCGTCGCGGCCGCCGCCCCCGCCCATTCGATCCTCCTCGAGTCGGTTCCCGCACCCGGCACGACGGTCGTCGCGCCCCGGGAGCTCACGGTGCGCTTCAACAACCGGATCGAAAAGCCGCTCTCGCGTCTCCGCCTCCTCGACGCGCGTGGTGAGCCCCTGCCGCTGGCGGCGGTGGTCGCTGACGGCCCCGCCGACCGCCTCACCACCGCGCTCCCCCCGCTCGCGCCCGGGGTCTATCGCGTCGAGTGGCGGGTGCTCTCGACCGACGGCCACATCGTGAGCGGCGGCTTCTCGTTCCGCGTCGCGCCCTGAGCGGGAGGACCGTGGCGGCGCTGGTCCCCGGGAGCGCGACGGCCGAGGGCACGAAGCGGTACGCGGCCCGGCTCGCCGCGCGCGTCGCGCCCGGACACTTCGGCGACCTGGACGGGCTCACCGTCTCGACGGTGGGCATCGGCACCTACCTCGGTCGCGAGGACGCGGAGACGGACGTCGCCTACCAGGACGCGCTCGTGCGCGCGCTCGAGCTCGGCCTCAACGTGATCGACACGGCGGTGAACTACCGCCACCAGCGGAGCGAGCGGGCGATCCGCGCCGCGCTCGGCACCGCGTTCGCGCGCGGGCTCGCGCGGCGGGACGAGATCGTCGTCGCCACCAAGGGCGGCTACATCCCGTTCGACGGCGCGGTCCCGCGCGATCCGCGCGCCTGGTTCACGCAGACGTACCTCGACACCGGGATCGTCGGCCCCGGCGACATGGCGGGCGGCATCCACTGCGTGGCGCCCCGCTATCTCGCCGACCAGATCGAGCGGAGCCGCGCCAACCTCGGGCTCGAGACGCTCGACGTGTACTACGTCCACAACCCGGAGGCGCAGCTCGAGGAGCTGGAACGCCCGGTGTTCCTCGGGCGGATGCGCGCCGCGTTCGAGACGCTGGAGCGGGCCGTGCGCGAGGGCACGATCGGGCGATACGGGACGGCCACCTGGAACGGCTTCCGCGAGGACCCGGGCGCGCCCGGCCACCTCTCGCTCGAGGAGCTCGTCGGCGCGGCGCGGGACGTCGGCGGCGCCGACCACCACTTCAAGGCGCTCCAGCTGCCCTACAACCTCGCGATGCCCGAGGCCTTCGTCCGCGCCACCCAGTCGGTGGGCGGCGCGCTCGTGCCGCTGACCGAAGCGGCCCGCCGGCTCGGCGTCTACGTGATGGCGTCGGCGTCGATCCTCCAGGGCCAGCTCGCGAAGAACCTGCCGCCGATGGTCGCCGCCAACCTGCCCGGGCTGGCGACCGACGCGCAGCGGGCGGTCCAGTTCGTCCGCTCGACGCCCGGGATCGGCACGGCGCTCGTCGGTATGAAGTCCATCGCGCACGTCGAGGAGAGCGCGGGGGTGGCCGCCGTCCCGCCCCGGGCGTGGGCCGAGTTCCAGCGATTCTTCGCGGCCGCCGGCTCGTAAACATTGCGCACGCGCGCGGCGTCGGGTAGGTTGAGCGGGTGATCACGCTCGAGCGTGAGTACGAACGCGCGCTCGGGATCCGCCCCAGCGTGTCCGCCGTCATCTTCGACCGCCGCGGCCGCCTCCTGCTCCAGCAACGCTCCGACGGAGGACAGTGGGGGCTGCCCGGCGGCTCGATCGAGATCGGCGAGTCGGTGACGGACGCGGTCCGCCGCGAGGTGCGCGAGGAGACCGGCCTGGTCGTCGCCGTGCGGCGGCTGATCGGCGTCTACTCGGACCCGGCGCGCCAGGTCGTGCGCTACCCGGACGGCAACGTCTGGCACTACGTCAACGTCTGCTTCGAGTGCGCGGTGCGCGGCGGGGCGCTGCAGACGTGCGACGAGACCCTCGCGCTCGAGTACGTGCCGCCCCGCCGGCTGCCCGCGACGATCCTGTCGAACCACAAGATCAGGATCCGCGACGCGTGCGCGCGCCGGGTCGCCCCGTTCGTCCGCTGAAGGAGGGCCGATGCTGCGACGGATTCATCACGTGGGTATCGTGGTGGCGCGCCTCGGCGACGCGTACCGGTTCTACCGCGACACGCTCGGGCTCCCGCTCCTCAAGGAGGTGGTCCTGCCCGACCAGGGCGTGCGTGCCGCGCTCCTCGCCTGCGGCGACACGGAGCTCGAGCTGCTCGAGCCGCTGGACGCGGCGTCCGGCGTCGGACGCTTCCTCGCCAGGCGCGGCGAGGGCCTCCACCACCTGTGCTTCGACACCCCCGACATCCACGCGTCGCTCGGGGAGCTCGCGGCGAGGCGCGTCGAGCTCATCGACCGGACGCCGCGGCCGGGCCTCGCGGGACTGGTGGCGTTCCTGCACCCGAGGGCCTGTTGCGGCGTCCTCGTGGAGCTGGCGACGCCCGTGGACGAGCCGGAGGCGACGGCGTCGCCCCTGCGGCTCAAGCGCCTCGTCATCGGCGCGCGCGACGTGAAGCAGACGGTCGGCGCCTTCCGCTCGCTCTTCGGCTTCCCCGAGGTCATGATGAACGACGGGCCGCGCACGATGCTCGCGGTCGGCCGCGGCGCCCTCCTCATCGCGCCCTCCGACGAGGTCGGCGGCACCGAGGGCATGGTGGCCCTCTCGCTCGTCGCCGAGGACTTCCCCGCGCTCATGGCCGCCTTCGATCGCGCGGGCACGAAGTGTCTGCGGGGCACCGCCGAGGTGACGCTCGAGCCGGCGGCGAGTCACGGCGTGCATCTGCACATCAGCCGCTACGAGTAACGCCGCGGACCTCGTCGCGCGCGCCCCGGCGCGTCAGAACGCGTCGGGCGCGGCGGCGATCGTGTCGAGCTCGGCGCGCGTGTAGGCGCCGAGGCTCGTGAAGTCGAGCTCCGTGTAGTTCTTCACCCAGCGCAGGCCGATCTTCACGGCCTTCCGGTAGCGGGCCTCGACGTCGGCCTGGGCGGGCCGTCGCGCGAGGATGTCGGCGAGCTCCTCGCGCAGCAGGCGCTTCACCAGCGCGAAATCGTGCGGCTGGCCGGTCTTGCCGTCCTTCGCCTTGTGGAGGATACGCTGCGCGAGCTGGGCGACCGACATGCGGCCGGTCGCGAGGTCCTCCATGAGCGCCGGGTGGACGCCGGGCTTGCCCTCGAGGCTGTCGATGCCCTTCGCGCCGCGGCCGTTGAGCCAGCCCTCGACGTACTCGACGAGCATGCGGGCGTTGCGCCGCGTGCCCTCGACGCTGATCGGGCCCTCCGGGACCTCGATCCGCACGGGGAAGCCCTCGGGCTTCGCCATCTCGGGCGTCGGCCGCCAGCCGGCGGCGTGGAGCGTCCTGAACGGGTCGGCCGCCGTTTTCATGTGGAAGATGTGGGCGACCCACGCGCGGATGAAGCCCTGCGCCGCCTCCCACTCCTTGTCCTTCCTGATCGCGTCGCCGGCGGCGCGGTTGACCTCGGGATCGTTGCTGGGCAGCGCGGTCGCCATGCCGCCGATCGGGACGGCGCCGCGCCTGAGGCAGATCGCGACGAGGCGGCGGAAGATGTCGGCGAGGAACGGCGTGGTCTTGATGTCGACGCCGAAGCGGTCGGGCCAGACCTGGGTGGCGTCGGTCATGACGAACTCGAAGATCGAGGCCTTGAGGTCCCAGCGCGCAGCGTTGAGGCCGGCGGCATACGGACCGAGCTCCCAGAGCATCTCCTCCATCTGATAGACGCACGGCAGGGACTCGACGAGCACGACCGCGCGGACCGTCGCGCTCCGGAGGTAGGGGAGGTGCGCGCGCGAGAGGTCGAAGAGGTCCCGGTACCAGCGCGCCTCGGGTGCCAGCTCGAGCTTCGGCAGGTAGAAGTAGATGCCCCGGCCGCGGTCGGCCTGGGCGCGGCCCGCGTAGTAGAGCGTCAGCGCGGTCCCGAGGATCGCGGCGTTCACCGGCGTGCCGTCCACGGTCACGTCGGGCTCGTCGAGATGGAGCCCGCGCTCGCGGTGCATGAAGAACGGCAGCTCGCCCGGCGCGACCCGGTAGCTCCGGCCGCGCTCCCGGTCCTCGAAGGTCAGCTCGCCGTTCACCGCGGCGAGCCGGTTGTGGGCGGCGCGCACCGTGTCGAGGAGCCGGTGGCCGCCGGAGTCCTCGTCGTCGTCCAGGTCGCCCTCGGCGCGCTCGCCCTCGGGCCCGGGGTTGAGCGCGTTGATGAACATCGACGTGATCGAGCACGGGCCCGAGATCTCGATCCCGGGCTTCCGGAGATCGTCGGGCACCGGCGGGACCCCCC
>DATFVL010000178.1 GCA_035260325.1 Candidatus Methylomirabilota bacterium
GCCTCGAGGGGCGCCCCGACGAGGTTTACACGCGCTGCTTCGGCTGCGGTCCGGCGCATCCGAGCGGCCTGCGCGTGCGCTGCTTCAAGGTGGAAGGCGGCGTCGTCTCGCCCATCCTGATCGACCGCCGCTACGAGGGCCCGCCCGGCGCGACGCACGGCGGGATCGTGGCGGCCTACCTCGACGAGGTGCTGGCGGGTGCGGTCGTCCGCGGCACGGGTCGCCTCGCCGTGACGGGCGAGCTGACCGTGCGCTACGTGAAGCCGGTGCCGTTCGAGACCCCGCTCCTCGGCCGGGCGCAGCTCGTCGCCGACCGGGGACGCTACGCGGATGTCGAGGGCCGGGTCGAGGACCTCGCCACCGCGGAGGTCCTCGCGACCGCGCGCGGGCGCTTCGTGTTCATGCGCGCGTGAGGAACGCCAGGACCGCCGGCCGCTTCTGCGCCGGCTGGTAGAGGCAGCGGAGCTCCGGCCGCTCGAGCAGCTCGACGTACGTGCCCATCACCATCCGGTAGTAGCGCAGATGGCGGCTGGTCGGCCCGCCGTTGTACTCGAGCAGCGCGTCCTTGATGTTCGGCTTGCGAGCGAGGATGTCGCGCAGGTACGCCATCGCGAAGCGCGTGCTGACGGCTGGATTGGCGAGGTCGCCAAGATCGCGCTGGTCCCTGAGCGCGGGGCGCTTGAACTTGCCGAGGCTCGGCTCGAAGAGGGCCGCGGTGGACGGCAGCATCTGGAAGAGTCCGACCTCGCCGGCGCGTCCGACCGCGTCGTGCCTGAATTCCGACTCGACCTCGGCCTGCGCGAGGATCAAGCAGTGATCCACGTTCGCGCGCCGCGCCTCGGCGACAAGGATCTCCGGGAACGCCTGGAACGCCTTGATGGGCGCGCGGGGATTCTTTTCGGCGATGTACGAGAGGATCGCGCGGTTGAGCCGCTCGGCGTCGGCCTCGCCCGCGACGGCGATGACCTGGCGCGTGAGAAAGCTCCCGCTCACGCCGGCCGCCACGATCACCGTGAGGATCGCGAGCGCTTTGCTGAGTCTGCTCATACGTATATTCCTCCTTCTGTTCACCGTCGGAATTTTTCTGCCTACCGCGATCGGAGGAAGGAATGGATGAAGTGGCGAGAGTATAACACGCGACGCGACGTGTTACGCAACCCGATGTTGCCCTGACGGGTATCTCCACCACGGGCGGTGTCACCTGGCTGACACCTCGCGGGCGTCGCGCCTGATCTGGCGCGGAGTTATGCGCCCGCTTCCGGAAAGAGGGGGACTCCGACGCTCCACGGCGTCGCCATGTTCGCGACCGACTGCGCGATCCGCCCCTAACGGGTCGGGCGCGGCCTTCGTGGTAGGATCGGCCATGCGTGTCGCGGCCGTGCTCGTCCTGCTCTTCCTTCCCGTGCACGCCGCCGCCGCTCCCGACACCGACGTGGAAGTTCCGGCCACCGTCCCCGCGGTGAAATCTCTCGAGCCGACCGCGGAGGCGCGCTTCAACGAGGGCCAGGCGCTGGCGCGCCGGAACGACTGGGTGGGCGCCACGGCCGCCTACCACGCCGCGACCCGGCTCCGGCCCGCGTTCGCGGAGGCGTGGAACGGTCTCGGCTACGCGCTGCGGAAGCAGCGCCGCTTCGACGAGTCAGTGAGCGCCTACCGCGAGGCGCTGCGCCTGCGCCCGAACTACCCGCAGGCGCTCGAGTACCTCGGCGAGGCCTACGTGGAGCTCGGGCGCCTCGCCGAGGCGAGGGCCGTGCTCGAGCGCCTGCGGCGGCTCGATCCGTACGAAGCGGATGAGCTCGCGCAGGCGATCGCGAAGGCCGCGAAGCGCTGACCCTCCGCGCGATGTTCCGGTCCCGGCTGGCGATCAAGATCGGACTGCTGATCGTGGCGGTCCTCATCATCGGGTTTGGCGCCTCCACGATCGTCACCATCCAACGCGAGTCCGCCGCCCTCGTCGAGCAGAACAAGGTCGCCGCGCGCCGGCTCACCGCCACGCTCGTGGCCTCCATCGAGGGCGCGATGCTCCAGGGCCGCCCCGACGTCACGCGCTCGATGCTCCAGGAGCTCAAGGCCTCCTCGCCGGTCGAGGGGTTCACCGTGTACCGGCGGAACGGCGTCGAGGCGTTCACCGACCTCGTGACGGCCAACCAGGTGGCGAAGACGGGCAACCTCTCCAAGGAGGTGATGGAGAACCTGGCGCGGATGCAGCGGGCCCCGGGCGCCCCGATGAGCGGGCCGCTGTTCGCGCGGGCGCTCGAGACGCTCCGGACCCAGGAGACCGTCGAGGTCGAGAACGGCGCCTCGTTCTTCACCCTCCACTACCCGATCCGCAACCGCGAGGCCTGCCAGGACTGCCACGGGAGCGACCACACGGTGCGCGCGGTCGTCCGCGTGGCGTCCTCGATGGAGCCCGTGTTCGCCGAGGTGCGCCGGCACCGGAACCGCCAGATCCTGATCGGCGTCCTCACGATCATCTCCGCCGCGGTGGTGCTGACGGTCGCGATGCGCTTCGTCATCATCCGGCCGATCGAAGCGCTCGCGACGACCGCGCGCCGGGTCGGCGAGGGCGACTTCGGCGCGCGGGCGTCCGAGAGCGCGCGCGACGAGATCGGCGAGCTGGGCGTCGCGTTCAACGAGATGACCGCGCGCCTCGCCCAGGCCCACCAGGACCTCGCGGCAAAGAACGCGGAGCTCGAGAGCGCGCTGCGGAACCTCCAGGAGTCGCGCCAGCGGCTCGAGCTCCTCGAGCAGCTCAAGGGCGAGCTGTCGAAATTCGTCCCGGAGGCGGTGAAGCGTCTCCTCGAGCAGAACCCGAACGCGACCGAGCTCGAGAAGAAGACCGTCGAGGTGTCGGTGCTCTTCCTCGACATCGCGGGCTACACGAAGCTCTCCGAGCAGCTCGACGCGAAGAAGCTCAACCGGCTCGTGCAGACCTATTTCTCGAGCTTCCTCGAGATCATCCAGGGCCAGCACGGCGACGTGAACGAGACCGCCGGCGACGGCCTGATGGTGATCTTCCAGTCCGACCGCGGCGGCACGGACCACGCGGTCAACGCCACCCGCGCCGCGTTCGGGATCCACCAGCAGACGCAGAGCCTGAACGAGGAGCACGGCGGCGTCTTCCCGTCCGTCCAGCTCCACATGGGGATCAACACGGGCGAGGCGCTCGTCGGGGCCACCAAGCTCGGGCTCGGCGCGGCCCAGCGCTGGACCTTCACCGCGACGGGCCCGACCACCAACGTGGCCGCGCGCTTCGCGGGCTCGGCCCAGGGCGGCGAGATCATCGTGGGCCCGACGACGGCCGAGCGGATCCGCGCCCACTTCGTCCTCGAGAGCCTGGGCGAGCGGACGTTCAAGAACGTGTCGCAGCCGATCCGCGTCTACCGCCTCATCCCGCCGGGCGTCTACGAGAAGATCGTCTAGCCTCCGCGACCGCGTCCGCGTCGGGATCTGCGCGTGGGCCGACCCGGCGCTGATCGAGAGCCTCGGGTTCTATCCGAAGAAATCCATGACGGCCGAGGCGCGCCTGCGCTTCTACGCGGGCGTCTTCGACTGCGTCGAGGTCAACAGCTCCTACTATGCGATCCCCGACGTTCGGACGACGGCGCGCTGGGTCGAGCGCACCCCGCCGGGCTTCCTCTTCCACGTGAAGGCCTACGCGCTGCTGACCGGCCACCACCCGCGGCGGGAGAGCCTGCCCGCGGAGGTGCAGGCGCTCCTGCCGCCGCGCCCCCGGCTCACGCGGCGGGGGGAGCTCGACGCGTCGAGCGTCCCGGCCGAGGCGCGCGCCGCGACGCTCGCGCTCTTCGCCCGGGCGGTCGAGCCCATCGCGCGCGCGGGCAAGCTCGGCTACGTCCTCTTCCAGTTGGCGCCGTGGGTTCACTTCGACGCCGCGCGGCTCGACGACCTGGCGGCGCTGCCGGGGCGCCTGCCGGGCTGGCGGCTCGCGGTCGAGTTCCGCCACCGCTCGTGGTATCCCGACCACGCCGCCGAGACGCTCGGCGCCCTGCGGGCCGCGGGCCTGGCCCACGTGATCGTGGACGCGCCGGCCACCGGCAACGCGGTGCCGCGCGTGACGACGGCGACGGCGCCGACGGCCGTGTTCCGCCTCCACGGCCGCAACGCCGCCGGCTGGCTCGCCCAGCTCCGGGGCGAGGAGCCCGCGGTGCGGGAGAAGTATGACTACCTCTACGACGAGGCGGAGCTCGCGGCGCTCGTCCCCGAGGTGGCCCGGATCGGCGAGGAGGCCGAGGAGATCTTCATCTCGTTCAACAACAACAACCGCGACTACCCCGTGCGGAACGCGCTGATGATGCGCCGACTCCTGGGCCAGCCGGCCCCCGAGGCCGGGCGGCCGCCCGGGTCCTTGCCTGGCGACCTGTTCGCCTGAGATAGTGAGGTCATGGTGACGGGCGCCCCGCCGATCCCGCGAGTCGAGCTCGCCATGGCACCCACGCCGCTGCTCAAGCTCGAGCGCCTGTCCGCGGAGCTCGGCGTGGAGCTCTGGGTGAAGCGCGACGACCTCACGGGCCTCCTCGAGACCGGCAACAAGATCCGGAAGCTCGAGTTCCTCGTCGGCGAGGCCTTCGCCCAGCGCGCCGACACGCTCATCACGTGCGGCACGCTCCAGTCCAACTGCTGCCGCACGGTCGCCGCGGTCGCCGCGCGCCTCGGCCTCAAGGCGATCCTCGCGCTCAGGGGCGCGCCGCCCGCGGAGCTCGACGGCAACCTGCTCCTCGGCCGCCTGCTCGGCGCCGAGGTGCGCTACTGCACGGACGCCGAATGGAGCCGCATCGACGAGGTGCTCGAGGAGCTCGCGGCGCGCGTGCGGAAGCGCGGGGGCACGCCGTACGTCATCCCCGAGAGCGGCGCGACGGTCACGGGCGCGCTCGGCTACGTTGCGTGCGGCGAGGAGCTCGCCCAGCAGATCCGGCACGGCGCGCCGGACTTCGACACCGTCGTGATCACCGCGTTCAGCGGCGGGAGCCAGGCGGGCCTGCTCATGGCCAAGCAGCTCTACGGCCTCCGCGCGGAGATCGTGAGCGTGCCGATCGCGTGGGAGGCCGCGCGCCTGCGCGAGTACGTCACGCGCGTCATCGGCGAGGCGCGGCGCCGCTATGGGCTCGCCGTCGAGCCGCCCGGCGAGATCCGCCTGCTCGACGGCCACCAGGGCGTCGGCCGCGCGGAGGTGCGCGCCGAGGCGCTCGACACGGTGGTGCGCGTGGCCCGCACGGAGGGCATCGTCCTCGATCCCGTCTACACCGCGAAGGCGTTCGCCGGACTGCTCGACCGGCTCCGTCGCGAGCCGCGCGCCCTCGGCGCCCGCGTCTGCTTCGTCCACACGGGCGGCGTCTTCAGCCTCTTCCCGTTCCGGCAGCCCCTGAGCCGTCGGCTCGGCGAGACGGTCTGCTAGAATCGTAGCCTCATGCCAGAGATCCGGCTCCGGGGCGGCGAGGTCGACGGGCTCAGGCTCCATTACGTCGTCGAGGGACGCGGCCCCGCCGTCGTGCTCCTGCACGGACTCGGCGGGTTCGCCGAATCGTGGCGGCACAACATGGCGCCGCTGACGCGCCAGGCGACGGTCTACGCCCTCGACCTGCCCGGGTTCGGGACGTCGGCGAAACCCCGCGCGCACTACCGCCTCGCGTACTTCGCCCTCGCGCTGCACGGCTTCCTCGACGCGCTCGGCCTCCGCCAGGCTTCCCTGGTCGCCCACTCGCTCGGCGCGGGCATCGCCGTCACTTACGCGCTGACCCATCCCACGCGGG
>DATFVL010000179.1 GCA_035260325.1 Candidatus Methylomirabilota bacterium
CCGGATGTCCTCCTGGTTGACGTAGATGTTGATGAAGCGCCGCAGCTCGCCCGACTCGTCGAGCAGGCGCTCCTTCAGGCCCGGATACTGGCGCTCCAGATCGGAGACGAGGCTGTCGATGGTGTCGCCCTTGGCCTGGATCTCGGCGTTGCCCTTCGTGAGCGAGCGGAGCGGCGTGGGGATCCTGACGAGCACCGGCATTGCGTTCCTCCTAGGCCGTCTGGGACTTGAGGTCGGCGAGAGCCTTGTCGAAGGCCGAGAGCGAGGGCTTGATCTTCACGTGGGCCTCGAGCCGCCCGTAGAGCGCGTCCGGCGTCTTGAGCCCGTTGCCGGTGATGCAGACGACGATGGACTCGTCGCGCGGGATCACGCCCGCCTCGATGAGCTTCTTCGTCGCGGCGACCGTCACACCGCCCGCCGTCTCGGTGAAGATGCCCTCCGTCCGCGCGAGCAGGAGCATCCCTTCGATGATCTCCTCGTCGGTCGTGTGCTCGCCGTAGCCGCCAGACTCCTTCGTCGTCTTGTACGCGTAGTACCCGTCCGCGGGGTTGCCGATCGCGAGCGACTTGGCGATCGTGCTCGGCCGGACGGGCACAAGGACGTCGGTGTCGTTCTTGATCATCGTGACGATCGGCCCGCAGCCCAACGCCTGGGCCGCGTGCATCTTCGTCTCGACCGGGCCGTCCACGAGGCCGAGGGTCTTGAGCTCCTTGATCGCCTTCCAGATCTTCGTGATCAGCGAGCCGCCGGCGCACGGGACGACGATGTGGCCCGGGGTCCGCCAGCCCAGCTGTTCGACGATCTCGAAGCCGTAGGTCTTCGAGCCCTCGGAGTAGTATGGGCGGAAGTTCACGTTCACGAACGCCCAGTGGTACTTGTCCGCGATCTCGGAGCACAGGCGGTTGACCTCGTCGTACGTGCCGTGGACCGCGACGAGCGTCGGACTGTAGACGAGCGTCGCGAGGATCTTCCCCTGCTCGAGGTCGGCCGGGATGAAGATGTAGGACTTGAGCCTGCCCTCGGCGGCATGCGCCGCGACCGAGTTCGCGAGGTTGCCCGTCGAGGCGCACGCCACGGTGTCGAAGCCGAACTCGCGCGCCTTCGTCACCGCGACCGAGACCACGCGGTCCTTGAAGGACCACGTCGGGTGGCAGACCGAGTCGTTCTTGATCCACACTTCGCGGCAGCCGAGCTCGTCGGCCAGGTTCCGCGCGCGGATCAGCGGCGTGAAGCCCACGTGGTGGCCAACCGCGACGTCGCCGTCCACCGGCAGGAGGTCCTTGTACCGCCACATCGAGGGCGGCCCGGCCGCGATCGACTCGCGCGTGACGACGCCCTTCAGCGTCTCGTAACGGTAGTCGACCTCGAGGGGACCGAAGCAGAACTCGCAGACGTGGACGGGGGTCGCGGGGTAGCGGCGGCCGCACTCGCGACAGCGCAGACCGTTCAGCTTCTCCATTGAGCCGTCTCCATCGGTAGGGGATTTGAGCCCCGAGTTTTGCTGCACCGACAGCAAGACATTTCCACCACTTAACACTCAACGCCGAGTGAAGTCAATCGAGTAGTCATTTTGTCCTTGGACCTTGCGATTCCAATTTCTCAATACGCTTGTGCTGTGACCGAAGGCAACTGGCAACGAGTCCGGCTAAGATCCCCAGCAGGTTAAAAATGGAAGCGTAAATGATGGCGCGATGATCGTGGATAAACCAGAACCCAATGATTCCGAGAAGAAGGTTCCCGATGGCCAGGACGTAGATCGCAATAATGAGATTCATATCGTCTCCCGTCCGTCGCAGAGGACCGACTCCGTAAGATCAAGGACCCCCGACCCACCCAGCGTATCCGGAAACGACGGCGCCGACAGCGATGAAGACGAGGGCCGCCGGTAGCGACAGGGTGTGCAGCCAGTGAGGCCCGAGGGCGTCAGTGAGGAGCCAGGCGGAGAACCATGTGACTCCGACGGTCGCGGACATCAGTCCAGCGGTGTGCAGACGGTAGCTCCGCACCGCTCGGGGAGAGGGGTTCGCGGCCACGCGCGCGCGCCGCTGGCGCACTGTCCTCAGGACGACCGTCCACATGGCGATCGCGAGGGCCAGGTTGAGGATGATCGAAAGCCATCTCATACGCGAAGCTCCTGCGGCCGGCGCCCTACTCGGCGCCGATCGTGTGGGTGAAGAGCACCGAGCCGTCCTCGGCGATCAACCGCACGACGAGGCTCCGGGGCTCGATCGTGACCTCGCCGAAGTTGTAGACGCCGCCCCTCGCGAAGAGCGAGCGTGGGTTGAGCGCCTGGTCGAGCGGCCGCGGGCGACCCATCGTCGCCGAGAGCGGGCCGGCGACGAACTCGTGGAAGGACCACTCCGGCGTCGGGTGGTGGCGGATCAGCTCGGCGTGGTGCACGTCGGCGACGAGGAACACGAGGTTCTTCACGTCGCGCTCGCGGAGCCGGCGGAGGACCGTGTCACGCTCGACGGCGAAGCCGGTGCCGCCCTCCTGGGGGATGCCCCAGACGCTCGCGTTGGACCACGAGTCCCGCTCCTCCGGTTTCCCGGTCGGGATCGAGAGCGGGACGCTCGAGACGACCACCTTCCAGACGGCGGTGGACGCGGTGACGTTGTCCACGAGCCAGCGGCGCTGGGCGGCGCCGAGCATCGTCTTGCCGGGGCCGTCGCGCTGCGTGTTGGGGCTCCGGTACTGGCGGGTGTCGAGGACGAAGACCTCGAGCAGCCGGCCCCAGCGAAATTTCCGGTATAGCCGCGTCGGCTCCTCCTCGGGCGGGACGATCGGCCAGTAGTCGAGGAACGCGCGGCGTCCGTTCGGCATCAGCGGCTCGCTCGGCCCCGAGAAGTTGTTGCGCACCTCGTGGTCGTCCCATATCGCGTAGACGGAGGTCAGCTTGAAGAAGTCCTGGACCGCGGGCTCTTCGCGCTGATAGAGGTGCCGGCGCCGGTACTCGCCGAGCGATCGTGCGACGAAGTCCGCGCCCGGGACGACGCCGGGCCTGTTGCACCGGACGTCGCCGTAGATCGTGTCGCCGACGAAGAGGAAGAAGTCGGGTCGCTGCCGGGCCATCGCCCGGAAGATCGGGTAGCCGCCCTCGATCTTCCGGCAAAAGCCCCCGCCGCCGAGGTCGCCGCTCCAGAGGAAGCGTACGGGCGCCGCCTGGTCGTGGGCGGGTGCCGTCACGAACTCGCCCCGGAGCGTCTCGCCCGCGCTCTTGAGCTCGTACGCGTAGCGCGTCGCCGGCGCGAGGCCGGAGAGCGTGATCTTGACGGTCTGGTCGCCGCGCCGCGCCGACGCCCTGGCCGCCCCCTTGACCGCGGCGCCGCCCGTGGCCGACCGAGCCTCCACCGAAACGTCCGCGTCGCCCGATGGCCGCGCCCACACGACCGCGGTCGTCGGCGTCACCTCGCCGACGGTCACCAGCAGGCCGGCCGCCGAGGCGGCGCCCGCCGCGAGCAGCGGAAGAGCCAGCGCGAGCCCCAGGAAGAGTCGTCGGATCACCAGCTTCGCCTCTTGCAATCGACCGCGGGCTTCGCCCGCGCAACCCCGTTCTGGGAGAGGCGTCGGAGGGGGCCGCCGAGGCCCCCTCCGAGTCATACGAGCGGGTCGTAGTTGAAGTACTGACCCGACGTCACGTTCGGCACGAGGTGGTGCTGGAGCGTGCCCGGGAAGATCTCGGCGAGCTTCTCGACCGTCCAGCCCTCGTCGTTGTGGATGCGCGTGAGGGGCCGGTGGTGGCCGAAGAGCATGATCTCCTTGCCCCGCACGCCGAAGATCTGGCCGGTGATGTCCTTGGCCTGCTCGGTCGCGAGGAACGCGGCGACGGGGGCGATGTGGGCCGGCGACAGCTTCTTGATCTTCTCCACGCGCGCCTTCTGGGCCTCGGTCTCCGTCGGGATCGTGCCGATCATCCGCGTCCAGGCGAAGGGCGAGATGCAGTTGGCCGTCACGTTGTAGCGCGCCATGTCGAGGGCCGTCACCTTGGTGAGCCCGACGATGCCGAGCTTGGCCGCGGCGTAGTTCGCCTGGCCGATGTTGCCGACGAGCCCCGAGGTGGAGGTCATGTTGATGAAGCGACCCCACTTCTGCTCGCGCATGATCGGCGCCGCCGCGCGCGTCACGGCGAAGGCGCCCTTCAGGTGCGTGTTGATGACGCCGTCCCACTCCTCCTCGGTCATGTTGAAGATCATCCGGTCGCGGAGGATGCCGGCGTTGTTGACGACGATGTCGATGCGGCCGAAGGCGTCGAGCGCCGTCTTGATGATCGCCTGCCCACCCGCCATCGAGGCGACCGAGTCGTAGTTGGCGGCGGCCTGGCCGCCCGCCTTTTTGATCTCGTCCACCACCTCGTCGGCCGGGGCGCGCGACTCGCCGGTGCCCGCCTCGGAGCCGCCGTAGTCGTTCACCACCACCTGCGCCCCCTGGCGCGCGAGGAGCATGGCGATCTCGCGCCCGATCCCGCGCGCCGCGCCCGTCACGACCGCGACTTTGCCCTTGAGCATCATCGGCCGACACCTCCGTCGCCTAGTTGAAAGCGAGGGCACACGATAACACACCCGCGCTCGCGTCGGGGCTGGGGTGCCCGGGCCGGGGGTGCCCTCGTCGACCACGCCAGCTCTCGTGACGCGAGGTGAACTCCCCCCTGGGCGGCGTCCGTGCGCGTAGAAGCTACGGGTCTCAGAGGGCACCCCCGACCCGGGCACCCCCACCACGCCTGTGCGGCGGGCGTCAGCGGTGGCGGGCGTCGAGCGCGGCGACGAAGGCGGCGGAGAAGACGAAGACCACGGCCGAGTAGTAGACGAACATCACGAACGCGACGAGGATCCCGAGCGGGCCGTAGATCTGGTCGTAGACGCCGACCTCCCGGATGTAGACGCGGAAGAGCTGCTTCGCGACCTCCCAGAGGATGCTCGCGAGGACCGCCCCGGCCAGCGCGGCGCCCGGCCGCACACGACGGCGCGGGACGAAGCGATACGCGAAGTAGAACATGAGCGTCGAGAGGCCGAGGCTCAGCCAGAACGACGCGAGCTCGAACCACCGCGGCGGCACGGGCAGCGCGCCGAGCGCCAGGGCCTGGAACCAGTGGTAGAGCCACGTGACCGCGCTCGCGAGGAAAAGCAGGACGCTGAGCACGAGGACCATTCCCGCGTCGGTCACGAGGTTGCGGAGGAAGCCCCCGCCCTCCCGCACCCCGAGGAGCCGGTGCAGGACGAGGCGCGAGGCGCCGAAGAGCGGCGTCGCGAAGAGGACCAGCACGCCCGTGCCGACGAGGCCGGACACCGCGCGCGACTGGACGATCCGCAGCAGGACGCGCTCGATCTGCCGCTGGTAGACCGGGAAGTGCTGGGTGAGCTGGCGCACGACCTCGCGCGCCGCCTGCTCCGTGGAGAGGACGAAGCCGACCACCGCCACGCCGAGCAGCAGGATGGGGATCAGCGTGACGAGGAAGAAGAACGCGAGGCCGGCGCTCAGGAAGAACCCGTCGGCCTCCCGGAAGCGCGAGATCGCGCCGCCGCCGGGGCTCACGCTTGCCGGAAGAAGTAGGCCCGGTCGCCGCCTTTCATCTCGAAGCGGCGCACCTTGTTGTCGCGCATCACCTCGAGCGTCAGCGCCTCGCCCGGCTCGTGGCGCCAGAGGGAGAGATAGAGGTCGCGCCGGCTGGCCACCTGCTCCGCGTTGATCGAGACGATGAGGTCGCCCTCCTGGAGCCCGCCGCGGTCGCCCGGCCCGTCGGGGACGACGCCCGCGACCACCACGCCCTCCTCGAGTGCGTGGGCGAAGACGCCGAGCCACGCGCGGCGCGGCCGGCTCACGACGCGGCCGTACCGGAGGAGCTCGCCCTCGTGCTTGCGGTAGAAGTCCACCGGGATCGACAGCGAGCTCCGCGAGATCTCGTTGAGGTTCAGGTGGAGGACGCCCACCATCGCGCCCGCCAGCGTGAAGAGGCCCCCGCCGCCGAAGCCCGGGTTGGCCGCGTTCGACACGATGCCGCGCTCGAGCAGGTACTCCCAGTACGCCTCGAACTCGCCGAGGTAGGTCACGATGCCGCCCGCGGCCCGGCGCTCCTGCGCGCCGAGCGCGCCCAGGGCGACGACCTCCGCGCCCCGCTCGAGCCCGTCGACGCTGCCGAGGGTCGCCGCCGGCAGCCCCTGGCGCTTCACGCGAATCAGCGCCAGGCCGATCTCGAAGTCCTGCGCGACGATCTCGGCCTTCGCGCGCCGGCCCTTCGCGAAGCAGACCTCGATGCTCTGAGCCCCCATCACGACGTAGTTGACGCTCAGGATCAGCCCGGACGAGTCCACGATCACCCCGCTGCCGAGACGCTCGTCGCCGAGGATCCGCGTGGACGGGTGCTCGCGCGGCACGGTGACGCGGAGGTGGACGACCGATCTGAACAGGTGCTTGACGAGCTCGACGGAGACGTCCATGGCGGCCGCTACATGCCCCGGAGGTGGCGCCCGAAGAACGCCGCGACGCGGCGCCGGGCGTCGGCGAAGGCGCTCGCGTCGAAGCCGACCGTGGCGCCGCAGCACTCCCCGGGCTTGTTGCGGTTGCCCACCTCGGGCAGGTACGTGACCTTCTGGCCGATCACGTCGAAGTAGTGATAGACGCCGGGATAGAGGACGACCGTCGCCTCGGCGCCGCGCCGGCGCATCCGGTCCACCATCTCGACGCAGGGCCCGGGGATCGTCCAGTCGTCGGCGTCGCCGAGCAGGACCAGGAGCGGGCGCGTCACGGCCTCGCTCACGAGCGAGTAGCAGCCGCCGGGGTAGACGCCGACCGCTGCCGCGAATCCGGGCGCCGGCAGCGTCACGCCGCGCCGGCGCGCGCGCTCGAGGCTCGGGCCGTTGATCACCGCGATCGCGAAGACGCCGCCGTTCGACCACCCGATGGCCCCGACGCGCGCCGTGTCCACGTACGCCCGCGCGTGGAGGAACCGCAGCGCGCCGGCGGCGTCGTCGAAGCGCTCCGTGGGCCCGACGTCCGGCGTGCCGGCATCGCAGCCCTTGCCGATCGCGCGCGCCCCCCAGCTGTCCACGACGAGCGCGACGTAGCCGCGGTCGCGGAACCAGCGCGCCCACTCGTGGTTCGACGGCGAGACGCCGTGGCAGCCGTGGAAGAGCACGACGGCCGGGAACGGCCCGGAGCCCTCCGGGCGGTACTCCCACGCGGGGACGTCGAGCGGCGCGCCGGGGGTCGCGTTCGGGAAGCGGAGCGGGGCGGAAACGCAACCGGCGCAGAGCGCGGCGACGAGCAGGGCCACGTGGGCGCGCCGATGCATGGGTTGAGGATACACCGATCGCCGGGTATGCTGGCGCCGTGACAGGTCCGGTCCGGCTGATCGTCTACTCCGACTATCTCTGACCCTGGTGCTACCCGGCGGCGGTCCGCCTCCGGCGGCTCTCGGACGAGCTCGGCGACGCGCTTCGCGTCGAGTCGCGCGCGTTCGCGCTGCGCCCGGCGCCCGCGCGCGGCGTCCTGTTCACGGGCACGTATCGCGAGGAGGGCTGGCGGCGCTGCGGAGCGATGTCGGCGGGCGACGGGATCCGCTTCACCCCGTGGCCGCACGGCGAGCTCCCGGGCGGGAGCCTCCCCGCGCTCGAGGCGGCGAAGTGCGTCAAGAAGCAGGATGAGGCGCTGTTCGAGCGCGTGCACCTCGGGCTCTACGAGGCCTACTTCACCGAGAGCCGCAACATCGGCGACCCCGCTGTGGTCCGTGACGTCGCCGCCGCCGCCGGCGCCGACATGGGGCGCTTCACGGCGGACTTCGCGGCCGGCATCGGGCGCGAGGCCGTCCTCTCCGACCTCGAGGCGGCCGCCGCCGAGCACGGCGTCACCGCGATCCCGACGGTCGTCGTCGTCGAGACCGGCCGCGCGCTCGTGGGGCTGGCCGACCTCGCCACCTACCGCGCGGCCGTGGAGGAAGCCCTCGCCTAGCCGCGGGCTCACTCTCCCGCGGGCCCCGCTCCTCTTCGGACGCGACCCGGCTCCCGGTCTCCTCGCGTTCGGTCTCGCGCGCGGCGGTCGCGCGCTCACGCTGTGGCGGCGGGAGGGCGACGCGGTCGCGACGGAGCAGGCACCGTTCTCGCCGTTCCTCCTCGCGGCCGACAAGACGCTCGTCGCGGACGCCCCCGGGCTCGTCTCCGTCGAGACGCTCGACGGCCCCGGCGAGCTTCGCTGGATCGCCCGGTTTGGCTCCTGGTCCGACGCCCTGGGCGCGCGCGAGCTCTGCCGCGAGCGGAGTGGACAGTCCGCCGGCTCGCCGGCGGCGCCGTACCTCTTCCTCGCCGATCCGGTCCACCAGTACCTGCTCCTGACCGGCCGCACCTCGTTCGGCGGCCTCGGGTTCGAGGACCTCCGGCGGCTCGCCCTCGACATCGAGGTGGTGACGACCGAGGGCCACGAGTTCCCGAGCGCCGCGCGGCCGGGCGACCGCATCGTCGCCGTCGCGCTCGCCGACTCCACGGGCTTCCGCCACGTCGTGCGGGGCGACCGGCTCGACGAGCCGGCGCTCCTCGCCGAGTGCACGCGGCTGATCCGCGAGCGCGACCCGGACGTTATCGAGGGGCACAACGTCTTCCGGTTCGACCTCGAGTACCTGGAAGCGCGCGCGCGGCTCCACGGCCTGTCGCTCGCCTGGGGGCGCGACGGCAGCGCGCTCGCCGGCCGCGTCGCGCGCCTGCAGATCGCCGAGCGGACCATCGGCTACCGGCGCTACGAGGTCGCCGGCCGCCACGTCGTGGACACCTGGATGCTCGCGCAGCTCCACGACGCGGGCACGCGCGACCTGCCCGGCTTCGGGCTCAAGGACCTCGCGCGCCACTTCGGCGTCGCGGCGCCCGAACGGACCTACGTGGACGCCTCGCAGGTCACGCGCGAATTCCGCGAGGCGCCCGACCGGCTGATGGCCTATGCGCTGGACGACGTGATCGAGACGCTCGGCCTCGCGTCGGTGCTCGCGCCGCCCTACTTCGCCCAGGCGCAGGTCGTCCCGTTCGACTACCAGTCGTGCACGCTCCGCGGCGCGGCGGCGAAGATCGACGCGCTCATGCTCCGCGAGTATCTCCACCGCCGGCACGCGGTGCCGCTGCCGCGGCCGGTCGCGCCCGTCGGCGGCGGCCACACCGCGATCCTCCAGCAGGGCGTGGCCCGTCCCGTGCTCCACGCTGACGTCACGTCGCTCTACCCGTCGCTGATGCTCGCGGGCGGGATCGCGCCCGCCTCGGACGCCCTCTCGGTGTTCCCGGAGCTGCTGCGTCATCTCCGGGACTTTCGCGTGAGCGCCAAGCGCGGCATGCGCGAGACGGGCGACGCCGCCGAGCGCGCGCACCTCGGCGCGCTCCAGCAGTCGTTCAAGATCCTCATCAACGCGTTCTACGGCTACCTGGGCTTCTCGGGCGGCCACTGGAACGACTTCGCCGCCGCCAACCGCGTGACCGCCGAGGGGCGCGCCGTGGTCGCCACGCTCCTCGACCGGCTCGGCGCGCTCGGCGCGACGCCCGTCGAGGCGGACACCGACGGCGTCTACTTCGTGCCGCCGCCGGGGCATGGGCCGGGCGACGACGAGCCGTTCCTCGAGCGGCTCGCCGCGGCGCTACCGCCCGGCATCCAGCTCGAGCTCGACGGCCGCCACGCGGCGATGTTCAGCTACAAGATGAAGACCTACGCGCTCCTCGACGATCGGGGGCGGCTCCTCCTCAAGGGCTCGGCGTTCCGTTCGCGCGGGATCGAGCCCTTCCAGCGCCGGCTCATCGAGGAGATCGTGCAGGCACTCCTCGTCGGCCGGCGCGAGGACGTCAGGCGCACGGTGGACCGCTGGCTCGACGACTTCGCAGCGCACCGCGTGCCGCTCAAGGCCTTCGTGCGGACCGAGACGCTCCAGGAGTCGGTCGAGGGCTACCGGGAGAGGGTCGCCGCCGGCGCGCGCCCGGCCTCGGCGGCGTACGCGCTCGCCCTGGCGTCGGGGCGCGCGGTCCAGCCCGGCGACCAGGTGTCGTACTACGTCGCGGGCCGGAGCGCCGGCGTCGCCGTGAACGAGTACGCGCGGCTCGCCAGCGAGTGGGACGCGGCGCGGCCCGACGAGAACGTCGAGTACTACCAGGCCAAGGTGCGCGAGATCTGGGAGCGGTTCCGGACGTTCACGGAGTTCGACGGGCTCCGGCCGTTCGTCGACGAGCCCGCACCCCAGGACCAGCTCTCCCTCTTCTAGTCGGCTCCGGACTCGGCGGGGGCCGGGGCTG
>DATFVL010000180.1 GCA_035260325.1 Candidatus Methylomirabilota bacterium
ACCAGGTGTCGTAGTGGCCATTGAAGAAGGTGAACTCCTGCTGGCCGTGAGTGGGATCGTCGGTCGGATCCAGGTCGATGGTGATGCGGGCGGCCCGCCCCTTGAGCCGCCGCCGATGGTGCGCGATCACGGTGTCGGCCAGGACGTGCCCCATCGCGAGCAACTCGCGCCGCCCCACGGCATTCTCGAACCGCGAGAGCGTGGGCTGCGAGGCCAGGGCCGGGCCGGCGATCGGATCGCGCTCGACCAGGAGCTTGTGGATCGCATCGTCGGCCAGCCGGGCGGCATCGTTGCAGTCGACGTAGCCGCAGGCGAGACCGAAGACGCGTTGCCGGAGCAACTCGACCGTCTGATGCTGAACCTTGCCCGGCTGGCGGCCATCCGCCAGGCACGCGGCCAAGCGCTTGGTCAGCCCGAACTGGGTGTCGATCCCCTTGAGCAGGACCGCGCCGCCGTCGGAGCTGGCGTACTCCGTGTCAAAGGTGGCGACGATCGGCTTGCCTTTGGGCTCGAACTTGAACGTGACCTGCGCTATACACTCTGTAGCCATCGAGCCTCCTCGTGTGCGTGCCTTGAAGCGTCCAGACACCGCTTCTATAGCACCTGCGAGAGACTCGGTGGCTCTTCTCTTTCATCCTTCGTGAATAATCCAGGCTAGGAGCCGCGATGGGCCACCTCTACGAGCCTCCGCTGAACCAGATCGTCGCCGCGCTGCTGGCGCTCCTCGGCCTGTTCGCGGCCGCGCGCGGGGGCCGGCAGGTCGTGCGGGGCGTGCGTCACGCCGAGCCGCTCCCGCTCGTCCGGGGCATCCGCGGCTGCGTCGTCGCGGTCGTCGCGGGTACCTCCGCCCTCGGGCTCCTCGCCGCCCAGACGGGGCTGCTCGTCTTCGGCGCGATCTTCCTCGCCGAGGAGCTCTACGAGACCGGAGTCCTGATCGCCATCATCCGCAGCGCTCGAGCACGCACCCAACCCAGGGAGGTGTCAGATGAGTGACGTCACGAAGACGGTCGACACGTATCTGGCGATGTGGAACGAGACCGACCCGGCGCGCCGGGCCGAGCGCATCGAGCGGGCCTTCGTGCGCGACGGCCGCTACGTCGATCCGATGCTGGAGGCCGAGGGCCACGCAGCCCTCGGCGACGTGGTCGCGGGCGTGCACGCCAAGTTCCCCGGCCACCGCTTCCGCCGGGTCAGCGGCGTCGACACGCACCACGCCGAGCTCCGCTTCGCGTGGGAGCTCGTGGCGCCCGACGGCGCCGTCGTGGTGGCCGGCATCGACGTCGGCGGGCTCGTGTCCGACGGGCGGCTCGCGCGCATCACGGGCTTCTTCGGCGCGCTGCCGACATGATCCCATCGTTCCCCGGCGCGAGACGCGGCCGCCCGCGTCTCATGTCGGGGTCGGGCATAACGCCGTCCCCTCGGGCGAAGCGGGGGTCGCGCCCGAACTTCTTCGTCCCAACTACACCGTCATTCCAATCGGTTAGCGGGTGGCACTCGAGTTGCTCTCGACCGCGTCCAGTCGGCGAGCGCGGTTCAGGGACCTCGATGACCGGACCGAGAGGAGGACGACGATGCGGACCCGAGTGCTGTCGATCGGTGCGGCGGTTCTCTCACTGGCGGCGTCGGTTGCAGGGGCGGAGACCCTCACGGAGCGCCTGCAGCAGACGCGCATGACGGTCCTGCGGACAGACAGGCAGGCCGGCACGTTCATGTGTGCCGAACACCGGCGCTGGATGTCCGTGTCCAAGGCCGACCTGAGCAAGGTCCACGAGGGGGACATCGTCAGCGTGGAGAAGCGGAACGGGCGGCCCGCGCGGCTCATGGTGGTGCGGAGCGCCTCGGACGAGCTGGCCAGCCCCGAGCAGTAGCTCGCCGACCGGCGCCGCCGGCAGAGCCCGCAAATCAAAAGCCTGGGGCGACCCCCCAGGCTTTTGACCGCGTGACGGTCACGGCTTGAACACGGCGAAGCACTTGTTGGAGTTGAACGACCAGGTCTCGATGAACTCGCACTCGTCCGGCTTCCGGCCCAGTTCCTCCATCGCGCCGGCGAGCATGAACCAGTTGAGCATTTCCTGCTGCCCCGACGCCTCGACGGCGGCGAGCGGCGTGGCGCGCCAGGTCTCGTAGTCGCCGACCCGCAGCGCCTCGTAGAGCCGCCGGTCCGCCTCGATGTCGGGGTAGAGCTGGTGGTGCTTGTCCGTCAGGAAGGCGTGCGACCAGCTCGACGAGGCGATCAGGGCCGCGCGCCAGGGACTCTCGCGCATCGCGCGTGCGGCGGCCGCGCCGACTTCCATGCACCGCTTCGGCGTGGGCGACGGCGGGTCGAGCGCGTCGTCCGGCAGCGGGTTGGCCAGGCTGCCGCGGTAGCCGCGCTGGGCGATCACGCGGCGGCCATAGCAGTTCACCTGGAAGGCGACGACGGGATAGGGAAAGCCGACCCGGTCGTAGTCCAGGTACAGGATCGTGTTCAGGAACGCGTGAGCCAGCCCCGTGTGGTGAAGGGGCTTGTAGGCGTACGCCATGTCCACGCCCTGCTCCAGCAGCCGACGCGTCAGGTACTTGCCGGCTTCGCGGTGGCCCTTGATCCGGAAGACCGTGTCCGGTCCCTCACCCCAGACGTTGGGCGCGGCGATGTCCCGCTGACGGTGCCGGGCCTCGACCTGGTCGTAGGCGAGGACGCAGAAGGGCGGGATGATGTCGTCCGTGAAGTTCTCGTGCTGGTCGTCGCCCCAGATGATCACCATGTCCGGGCGGAACTCGTCGAGGGTCTTCCGGGCGTGACGGAAGTGGCGGACGAGGCTCGCGCGGTGCGCGGCAGCGGCCGTCGTGCCGCCGTCGTCCCCGTATTCGCGGCGCATCGGCGCGGGCCAGCCCGCGGGGTCGCGGTAGCGCTCCGGTAGCCCCGGGTCGCCGAGGACCGTGCGGAGGATGCCGGCCATGTTCTCGTCCAGACCGATGAGCGGGGGGTAGTGCGTCAGGCCGAGGCCGAGGATCTCGCCCACGTCGGCGTCCTCCTCTGAATGCGAGCGCTTGCGCAGACGGTAAGCCGCCCCGCCGCGGTTGTCAACGACGGGGGCTACCGACAGTTCAGCGCGGCTTCACGAGGAACACGACCCGCCGGTTCTTCGCCCAGCACTCCTCGGAGGTCTCCATGCAGGCCCGCTGCTCGTTCCCGAGGCTCACGGTCGAGATGCGGTCGGCCTCGATGCCGTTGGCGATCAGATAGTCGCGCGCCGCGAGCGCCCGGCGCTCGCCGAGCGCCACGTTGTACGCGGCGCTGCCGCGCTCGTCCGTGTGGCCCTCGATCAGCACGACCATCTCCGCGTTCGTCTTGAGCCACTCGACGGCTGCCTCGAGGATCTGCGCGTCGTCCGGCCGGATGGCGGACTTGTCGAAGTCGAAGTAGATCGGCTTCACCTGCTCGACCCCCGCGAACTCCTTCGGCTCGGGCCGGACGGGCTCCGGCGGCGCCGGTTCCTTGGGCGGCTCCGGCAGGGCGGCGACGGGCTCGGGCGCCTTCGGCGGCTCTGGAGCGACGGGTTCCGGTGCTTTCGGCGGCTCGGGAGCGACCGGCTCGGGCGCGGGGGCCGCTGGAGCCGCAGGAGGCGGCATCGGCGCGGCGGCGGCGGCGACCGGCGGCGGGACCCGCGTCAGCACGAGCCTCACCGCTGGCTCCGCGTCGCGGAGGTAGCCGACCATGCGGTCGCCCTCGACCTTGAGATCGGCGGTGAAGACGTGGCCGCCGCGCATGACGACGTCGTGGCCCGAGACCTCGAACTCCACGCGCACGCCGGTGAGCCCGAGATCACGCACGGGCTCCGGCACCGAGAGCGCGAGGCCGGTGGTCTGCAGCGTGAGCCGCCCGCCGCCGCGCCCCCCCTGCTGGACGAGCTTGGCGCGCGCACCGTCGCTGCGCCCGTAGCGGAAGGCGTCGACCGTGCTCCACGTTCCATCCCACGTGCCGGAGACGTCCACGGCCGCCTGCGGGTCGATCGCCCTCGTCGTGGTCATCGTCGTCGCGCCGCAGCCGGCGAGGGCCACGGCCATCAGCAGAAGTCCGATTCGTCGCATGCCGCTCTCCTTGGCGAGGGGTGATCGTCCAGCCCGTGGGCGTGCAAGGGTGATACCGGACGTACGCCGTGCGTGTTCCCGCGATCTTACGGCGGGCGGAGTCATGACGACCTGACACGCCGGGTGCACTACCAGAACTCCTGGGACGCGAGGCGCGCGCCCTCGGCCATGCTCTTGAGCTTGGCCCACACGATGTCGGCATCCACGGCCGCCTGACCGACCCAGGTGCCGAATCCGCAGTCCGTTCCCGCGATGACGTTCTCGCGGCCGACGAGGCGCGCGTAGCGCGCGATGCGCTCGGCGACGAGCTCGGGATGCTCGATGAAGTTGGTCGTCGAGTCGAGGACGCCGGGGATGATGATCCGGCCGTCGGGCAGCTTGACGCGCTCGAACACCCGCCACTCGTGCGCGTGCCGCGGGTTCGCGGCCTCGAACGAGATGGCGCTCGGCCGCGCGGTGAAGACGACGTCGAGGATGTCCGCCAGCGGCACGTCGTAGTGGTGCGGTCCCTCGTAGTTGCCCCAGCAGAGGTGCAGGCGGAGGCGGTCGGGCGCGATGGCGGCGACGGCGTGGTTGAGCGCCTCGACGTGCAGGCGGGCCATCCGGCGGAACTCGGCGAGGCTCAGGCCGGCGAACTGGATGTGGCGCCCCATCGCGAGGTCCGGGCAGTCGATCTGGAGGACGAACCCGGCCTTCGCGACGGTCTCGTACTCGTGCTTCATCGCGTCGGCGATCGCCGCCAGGTACGCCTCGTGGCTCCCGTAGTGGTCGTCGCGGAAGAAGAGGGAGATGACCCCGGGGGACGCGGCCGTCATGAAGCCCTCCCGAGCCTTCACGCCGCCGAGCGCCGTCCGGAGGTTCTCCGCGTCGGCCTGCGCCGCGCGGGTGTCGCGCACGCCGATCGGGCCCGTGCAGGCGGGCGTCTTGCGGCGCGCGCGCCCGGGATCGCCGAACACACGCTTCGCCATCCCGGGGAAGTCGACGAGGTCCTGGTACTGGAGCGGATGGCTGGCGCCGCCGAAGCCGTCGAGACGGTCCTTGACGTACGTCGCGTAGCTCGGCTTGCTCTGCTCGCCGTCGCCGACGACGTCCACGCCGGCCTCCGCCTGCCGACGGACCACCTCCGCCACCGCGGACCGGATGCGCGCGGCGAGCGCCGCCGGCTCGACCGGCACGCCCTCCTCCTTGGCGAACATCAGGCGGATCAGGTCGTCGGGCCTCGGCAGGCTGCCGGTGTGGGTCGTGAGGAACCGCTCGGTGCTGCGCTCCATGGCCGCAACTCGAAAGTAACACGGCGCCACGCGCGTCACGAAAATTGCCCCGCGCGCAGCGTCACGGCCCGAAGGGGGAGGTGGGGAACTACCTCGCGATTCGGCGGTTGGCGGTCCGGGGGTCCACCGTCGTCCTGGCGCTCAACCTGGTGGGCGACGCCCTGCGCGACGCGCTCGACCCGCGCGCCGGCGCGCGCTGATACCCGGCGGAGCCGGGGGTCGGCGGGACGGAGCGCTACCGCGAGGCGTCGGCGGCCGGATCCGGTCGCGGCAGCGTGACGTGGAAGGTGGACCCGACGTGCTGCCGGCTCTCGACCCAGATCCGTCCCCCGTGGAGCTCGACGAGGGTCTTCGTCACCGAGAGCCCGAGCCCGCTGCCGCCCTCGTCAGTCTCGATCGCGGGCTCCAGGCGGACGAACGGCTCGAACACGCGCGGCACGTCTTCAGGCCGGATGCCGACGCCGCTGTCCTCGAGCCTGAAATGGACCCACCCGGGCTCCAGCCGCACGTCCAGGAGCACGCGTCCCTGGGGCGTGAATCGAATCGCGTTCGACAGGAGGCTCATGAGGATCTGCCTCACCATCGCCGGATCCCCGTGAATGGTCCTGACGTCGGGCGCGATCGCCGCCTCGACGGTCAGCGGCTTCCCCGTGGCCAGGACGCGGGCCGAGTCGAGGCATTCCGCGGCGAGCGCCTGGAGATCGAAGGCTTCGGCCGCGGGCGCGACCTTCGCGGATTGCAGGCGCGACGCCTCCAGCACCGTGGTGACGACCTGGAGGAGATACGTGCCGCTCTTCTCGATGGCGCGGACGAAGCCCCCCTGTTGCTCGCTCAGCTCGCGGTCCGTGCCCCTCAGCAGCACCTTCGTGAAGCCGAGGATCGAGTTGAGCGGGGTGCGGAGCTCGTGCGAGATGCTGGCCAGGAACTGCGACTTGACCCGGTCGGCCTCGAGCAGGCGGGTGTGGGCTCCGCGCAGGTCGCGCGTTCGCGCCGCCACGTCCTGCTCGAGACGCTCCGCCTGCTCGACCAGGACCTCCTCGCAGACTTGCCGGCCGTAGACCTCTCTGACGAGGGGCAGGAGGATCAGGAACAGGACGCCCCCGCCCGCCAGGGAGATCGACCAGATCAGGAGCGTGCCGCGACGGATCGTCGCGAAGAGCCTCGCCGGGGTCTTGTAGATCTCGACCACGCCGATGACGGCCCCGGTCGACGAGAAGATCGGCACGTAGATCTCGGCCAGGCGGGCGCCGTGGGGCTCGTAGACGTTCTCGGTCCGCGTGAGGGACTTGATCTCGATCGCGACGCGGCCGGTGAGCGCCTCCTGGAGCTCGTCGTTCTCGGGAAAGCGCTGGCCGATCAGCCGTGTCTCATCGGACCAGAGCACCGTCGCCTCGGGATTCCAGATCTTGATCCGCGTCACTTCCGGGATCCCGGCGAAGGCCCGGCGAATCTCCGGCCCCAGCGCTGTGTCGTCTCCGGCCCGAGCGTTCGCGCGAACAGCGGGGCCAGGTTCGCGAGCTCGACCTGGCGGCGGGCCAGGGCGGCGGTGTTCTCCCATTCCCAGTCCGAGACGGCCGTGGCCAGGAGGGAGGACAGGACGTAGGCCATCGAGAGGGCGAGGACCGCGATGGACAGGAGGGCGAGGACCGCAAAGCGGTTCGTGAACAGCCGGGTTCGGCGTCCCGGTGCCATCTGGCTCTGTGGTACAACGTCGTGCGGTGGAGTTCAACACCTTCTCGATCGCCGCGCGCTGCCCGCGCACGGGCGCCTTCGGCGTCGCCGTCGCGACGGCCCGGCCCGCCGTCGGCGCCGTCGTGCCCTGGGTGAGCGCCGACGGCGCCGTCGCCACGCAGGCCAAGACGAACACGGAGCTCGGGCGCCGAGCGCTCGCGATGCTCGGCGAGGGCACGCCGCTCGCCACGGCGCTGCCGCGGCTCCTCGATGCCGACCCCGAGCGCGAGCAGCGTCAGGTCCACGGCGTGGATCGCGCGGGCGCCTTCGCCCGCACGGGGACGACGTGCCGGCCGTGGTGCGGTGACCGCACCGGCGACGGCGTCAGCGTCGCCGGCAATCTCCTCGTCGGGCCCGGGGTGCTCGACGCGATGCTCGGGACGTTTGCCGCCTCCACGGCGCTCGAGCTGCCGGAGCGACTCGTGCGGGCGCTCGAGGCCGGGCAGGCGGCCGGCGGCGACAAGCGCGGCAAGCAGTCGGCCGCGCTGCTCGTCTGGGCGGACGCGCCGCGCCCGTACCACGACCTCCGCGTGGACGATCACGAGCATCCCGTCGCCGAGCTGCGCCGCCTGCACGATCTGGCGCTCGCCCACACGGCGACGCTCCTCCAGGACTACGGCGAGGAGGGCCTGCGCCGCTACCGGCGCGCGAAGGCCTGAGCCCCCGCGCTCAGGGCCGCCCCGCGTCCTCGCGGCCGGCGAGCCAGTCCCACATCCGGGCGGCGAGCGTGACCGACAGCTCGACGTCCTCGTCGAGGAGATAGCGCTCGCCGACGAGGTCGAGCGCCGCGCGGCGCACGCGCTCCAGGTACACGTCGCGCGAGGCGTAGCGCTCCCCGATCGACGGCCGCGGGTCGGCCGAGGCCTCACGCTCGCGCCGCGTGCGCGCGAATGGGAGCGTCGCGCCCGCGAACACCAGGAGCTGCTCGGCGCCGCCGATGTCGGGGTGGCGCAGGTTCCAGCCGGTGTGGCTCGCGAGCGGCACGCGCACTTCGGGCAGGGCGATGCCCGCCACCTCGTTGCCGTCGTCGTCCACCGCGGAGACGAGCGAGCCGAGCGCCGGCCCCTCGCGCGGTGGTGCCTGCGTGAGCGCGCGGAGCTCCGGGTCGCCGCCGAAGTCGAGACGGCGCGGACGCGCGTGGTGGCGCGGGTACCGCGCGCCGGGGATCCGGTCGAACGTCTTCGCGAGCGTGTCGGCCGGCACCGCGCTCCCGTCGTCGACCCGCGGATGCCGGCTCGGCGGCGGCTCGACGCCCTCCGTGACCCAGCGGTCGAGGTTCACGAGGCAGGCGCGGAGCAGGCGCCCGTAGTTCACCGTGCCGCGTAGGTTCTGCGCGCGCTCGGTCCAGCCGGCGGGGTCGGCGGCTACGACGCTCGTGTCGGACGGGGGCCAGACGCCGAGCCCGTGCTCGGTGCCGCTGAAGTGATATACGCGCGTGTTCGGGCCGTGCGCGACGTCGCGGAGGCCGTCGGGGTCGGCGTGGACGAGCGAGGCGTCCCCGCGGTGGTATTCGGCCGACGTGTTCGTGTAGAAGACCTTGAGCCGGCTCGCGCGCGCGTCGAGGCGCCGGTGGAGCGCGTCGCCGGTGGACGGAAGCACGTGGGCCATCATCTGGGGCCGGTCCTTCGAGTTCTGGCCGTAGCGCTGGTTGAACTCGCCCCGCATCCCCCCCGCCACGTTCGCGATGATCCCGTCGAGCGCCTCGCGGCCCTGCTCGTCCGCGTTCAGGTCCCAGTAGACCAGCGTGCGCAGGAGCCGGCCGGTCTGCGAGCGCCCGTACGCGTACGCCCACCGGAGCGTCCCGGCGGCCGGGTTCGCCTCGTCCGCGCCGCCGTGCTTGAGCCACGAGGCGCAGTCGCGCAGCGCGGCGAAGCTCACGCCGAGGACGAGCGCGCCGACGGCGGTGTACCCGACCTGGTAGAGCCGCCCCTTCTCGAAGCCGCCCTCGAGCCAGACGTGACGCGCGTCGGGGACGACGCGGCCGTCCGCGGCGCGCGCGAAGCGCCACCGCGCCCGCGGGATCGTGCGCGGCTCGCCGTCGAGCTGGTCGCGCACGAGCAGCACCGCGTCGCGCTCGTCCGGGTCGGCCGCGGGATACGCGAGGTGGCCGCGGTCGGAGAGGAGGAAGGAGGGCAAGGGCTCGGGCGCCTGGAGGTTCACGTAGACCCGCCCGCGGAGGGGCCGTCCGCCGGCGTCGCGGGCCTCCGGCGCCCCGAGCCGGAAGAGGCCCGGGAGCTCCGGCACGTCGCACTGCCAGCCGCACGAGGCGACCGCGTAGCCCCGCCGCATCAGGAACCCGTCGCCGGCGTCGATCGGCGGGTGCGCGTCGCTGTCCGGCCCGAACACGGGGCGCGTGGCGTGGTTGAAGTTGGGCACGGTCACGGTGTTGCCCCGGTTCACGACGTCGAGGATCACGCGACCGTTGCCGCGGGCGCGCTCGACCGGCAGCAGGAGCGAGACGTCGGCGGCGAATTCCACGCGGCCGTCGCGGTTCCGCGGCGCCAGCTCGACGTCGGTGATCCGCGCGTTCGCCGGGTGCGCCGGGTCGATCGCGAAGCGGAGCCGCCCCTTCAGCTCCTCGTACGGACCGACCTCTCCGAACGCGCGGCCGCCGGCCAGCGGGCGCCGGAGCACGAGGTCGAAGTGGGAGACGGGCATGCGGACAGGACTCTGGAGGCCCGGTCCTCGGTTGTCAAGGCGCTCGCGAATTGTTGTATGGTCTGTGGGTCATGGAGGGCGCCTGATGGCCTACGAAACGATCGACCTCGTGCACCGCGACGGCGTCTCGACCGTCACGCTGAACCGCCCGCCGGTCAATGCGGTCTCGCCGGGCCTGATGCAGGAGCTGCTCGCGGCGCTCGACGAGCTGGAAGCGCGCGAGGCGACGCGGTGCATCGTGCTCAGGGGCTCGGGCACCAGGGCGTTCTCGGCCGGCGCCGACCTGTCGAGCGAGCGGCCGCGCGCCGCGGGCGAGGCCGACCGGTTCCGCGAGCTGGGGCGCCGTGTCGTGGACCGGCTCGAGACGATCCCGAAGCCCGTGCTGGCCGCGATCCGCGGCTGGTGCATCGGCGGCGGCTTCGCCATCGCGATGGCGTGCGACGTGCGCCTCGCGTCCGCGACGGCGAAGTTCCGCACCGGCGATGCCTATCTGGGGGTCGTGCCGAGCTGGGGCATGAGCCTGGTCCGGCTCGCCCACTACATCGGCAGGAACCGCACGCTCGACATGCTGATCCTCGGCGAGGACTGGGGCGCGGAGGAGGCGCGCGACCTCGGGCTCGTCACGCGCGTCATCCCGGACGCGAGCTTCGACGCCGAGGTGGCGCGGCTGGCCCTGCGTGTCGCGGGCGGCGCACCGATCACGTTCCGCTCGGTCAAGGAGACCGTGCGCGCGCAATATTGGCTCGGGCCGGCCACGGCGCAGGAGCTGGAGACGCGCTGGGCGGAGGTGGGCAGCGCGTCCGACGACTTCAGGGAAGGCGTCGCGGCGTTCCGCGAGAAGCGCGCGCCCGCGTTCAAGGGACGCTGACGTGTCGTTCGCCGAGACGAAGGCCCAGCTCGAGCTCCAGGAGGCCGCGCGCGACGTGCTGTCGCGCCTCATCTGGGGCGCGCGCGCTGAACGTCCTCGGCGACGGGCTGCGCGACGCCCTCGATCCGAGGCATTATTAGTGGAGGCCGAGGCCTGGACGCAAGGAGGGACCAATGCGACTCAAGGACAAGGTCGTCATCGTCACCGGAGGCGCCAGGGGCATCGGGCGCGCGTACTGCCTGGGCGTGGCCGCGGAGGGCGCGCGCGTCGTCGTGGCGGACATCGCCGACCCGAAGCCGACCGTCGGCGAGGTCGAGGCCCGCGGCGCGCAGGCCCTCGGCGTCGCGTGCGACGTCTCGCGCGAGGCCGACACGCAGCGCCTGGCCACCGAGACGCTCGCGCGCTTCGGCCGGATCGACGTGCTGGTGAACAACGCCGCGCTCTACGGCACGCTCAAGCGCCGGCCCTTCATGGAGATCCCCGTGGAAGAATGGGACCGCGTGATGGCGATCAACCTCCGCGGGCTCTTTCTGTGCGCGCGCGCGGTGTTCCCGGCGATGAAGGCGCAGGGCAAGGGCAAGATCGTCAACATCGCGTCCAGCACCTTCTTCAAGGGCGTCCCGCACTACATCCACTACACGACGTCGAAGGGCGGGGTGGTGGGGTTCACGCGCTCGCTCGCGCGCGAGCTGGGCGAGTTCGGCATCCGCGTGAACGCGATCGCGCCGGGCTTCACGCTGAGCGGCGAGAACGAGAAGAACATCTCCGAGGACCGCAAGCGCGCCAACGTCGAGGCGCGGATGCTGAAGCGCGCCGAGCTGCCTGAGGATCTCGTCGGGACGCTCGTGTTTCTGGCGTCAGACGAGAGCGACTTCATGACGGGCCAGACGCTCCTGGTGGACGGCGGCGGCAGCGTCCACTGAGCGCGGGCTCGCGCCGACGAAGCCTTTGACCGGCACGAGTCGCCGGCCGACGGGATCGGCGGCCAGGAGAAGGCTCTCGAGGGCGACGGCGCCGAGCAGCGCGGGTCCATCAGCCGAGATCAGGCAGGGCGTCGTCACCTCGTGGCCGTCCAATCGCAGCCTCACTTCTGCGAGCGGCCAGGCCTCCTCGCGACCGCCGGCTGTCTGGATCGGACACGTGCGGGTCGCCCGCAGCTCGAGCCGCTCGGCGAGTGCGCGCGGGATGACGAGGAACGTGGCGCCCGTGTTCACGAGGACCTCGATGGTCTCGCTCCGGCCCGTGGGGCCGGTCAGGTGCGCGGTGACGTGGAACAGACCCATGACCCGCATCATGCACGTTGCGAGCTCCGCCGGCAATGTCAGCGTCTCGATACGGCTCAGGCGCTGATCTCGATCCACGCGCGGCGCCGGATGCGCCCCGCGAGCCGCGAGAACAGGTCGGTGAGCCGCATCTGCCAGCCGTACTTCGCGCGCAGCGCCGCGTGCGCCCGCTGGATCGCCGTGGGCTCGGTGACGAGACGCGCGGTCGCGTCCCGCCACGCGCCCTGTACCCGCCCGCGCGCATCCGAGGGCGCGACGCGCGCCCGCGACGAATGCCGCAGGCGCTTGACCTTGCCGGAGTCGCCCGCCGTGAACACGTAGAGCTTCCCGCCGGCCGCCGCGAACCAGACGGGCGTCGCCACCTCCGCGCCGCTGCGGCGGAAGGTCGAGAGCGTCATGTAGCGATGCCGGTCCAGCTCGCTGATTGTGTTCACGCTCGGCGCAGCTCGCGATCAGAATAGTCCGTCGCCAGCACAACCAGATCCCTGAATGCGCGGGCACCGAACAGGGTGCCGTACTCGCGTTTGATCGCACGGGCGCCACGACGGAGGAAAAAATACGCCCGGTTGAGCCCGTCCAGAGTCGGTCGCCTATGCGCCCTGACTAACGCGTTGCTCAGCTCGACAAGCAGCCGACGGGGTTGTTCTCCGTGAACGTAAGGATCGGTTCCGTTCAGATCGCTCAGGGAACGTTGGAAACGATATGGTCGCGCCTCGAAGACCGACCATTGATATCGTTTGTGGCGATGCGCCGCGATTGCCACGGCGAGACCCAATTCGAAGGGCATGTTGAATCGTGGCACGCCCCCGGCCAGCTGAACCCGGCTGAGATCATGAAACGAGTAACGGCAGGCGCCGATCAGTTCGAAGATCCGGTCGAGGCGCTGTCGAGGGCCTGGAAGCTCGAGCGTTGCCCGAGGACGCAGGCCGAAGCCGCAAAGACCGGCAATGAACGCCAGGAACAGGTCCTCGTACGGGACGTTCAGGAAGGCGTTATCAGGAGGGATAAGGCGTGGTGATGACTATGCGCTTCACACGACCAAGCTACGGCGTCCTCCTGGTACTGTCAAATGTGCAAAGATCGATACACTGCTCGCCGTCTCGCTATACTTGGCGCGTGAACCCGAACGGGGACGGGAACGCGCGCGTGGACGAAGGCGCTGGAGCATGCCCAAGGTCCTGACCGACGCTCAGGTGCGCGCGTTCGAGCGCGACGGCTGCCTCTGGCCCGTGCGCGCGATGAGCGCCGAGCGCGCTCGCCACTACCGCGAGCGGTTCGAGGCGCTCGAGGCGCGCGTGCGCGACATCAAGAAGATGAAGACCAAGTCCCATCTCCTCTGCCCCTGGGTGCTCGAGATCGCCGAGGACCCGCACGTCCTCGACGTGTTCGAGGACCTGATCGGGCCCGACCTCCGCTGCTGGAGCATGGCGTGGCGCGTGAAGAAGGCCGACGGCCAGACCTTCGCCGGCTGGCATCAGGACTCCCACTACGGCTCGGCGGTGCCGGTGGTGCTCGGCGCCCTCGCGCTCTCGGAGTGCGGCAGCGAGCAGGGATGTCTGCGCGGCGTCCCGGGCTCTCACACGTGGGGTGTGCTGCGTCACGAGGAGAGCGACGACCCGCGGAGCATCCTCGCCCGCGGCCAGTACATCGTGGACGCGTTCGACGAGTCGAAGGCGGTGGACTTCGCGCTCCGGCCCGGCGAGATGGCGATGTTCCACAACTCCCTCGTCCACGGCTCCGCGACGAACCACGGCCCCGACCGCCGCTTCCTCCTGCTGGTCGAGATGCTGCCGACCTGGGCGAAGCCCGCGCGGGTCCGCCAGTCCGCCATGCTCCTGCGCGGCCGGGACACCTACGGCAACTTCGACGACGAGCCGCGGCCGGACGGCGAGTTCACGCCGACGGCGCTCGCCAACTGGCAGCGCGTCGTGGACGCGCGCGCGAAGTTGATCTTCGAAGACAGCCGCTATAGCCCGAGCGAGGCGTACGGGGGAAAGCGCCCGGCGACGTGACGAGTCAGTCGCGCTCGGGGCCGATACCTTCGAGGATGACTTGCCGGAGCACTCCCGGGTCTCCGAGCCGCTTCGCGGCGTCCAAGATTTCGATACCCGCTAGCCGCCCCTGGGCGTCGTAGTCCGCGGCGATGCCTCCTCCCAGGTGCTTGGTGGTAACGGTCGTCTCCCGGAACCGGAAGTACAAGGCGTCTACGTGACGGTCGTAGGTGATCCTCATCGACGCTCCCCCGAGAAATAATACACGTAAACCGTCACGACGACGATCTCCTCAGCCTCGTCGACGAAGATCGGCCGGACCTGCTTTGTCGTGCACCAGATGCCGTGCCATTCTCGCTCGAACCGGAAGTTTCGTCGGCACTGCAAGCGGCCGAGCTCGGCTGGCTCCCACGCGCTCGTCTGGATCGCCTCGGTGACTTCCGCCGCCGAGCAGCCGCGAAACAGAAGCTGCTGCTGGGCATGGTCGGAGAGACGGATCGATTTCATTGGAGTTTCGGTTCAGCATGCGACCCTCGCCATCCAACGACAATGTGTCGAGATCAATACACCGCGGGTCCCGTTCGCTACCTCGTGAGGACCATCCTTGTGATATGGCTTGATGTGCGCGGCCTCAAGCCCTAGCAATGAGCTCATACGGCCTGGGTGAAAGCTGAATCGAGGAGGTCAAGGCCATGCCAGCGCGCACAGGAAAAGACTACCTCGCTGGACTGCGGGAGCAGCGTCGCGAGATCTACCTCGGGGGCCGACGCGTCGACGACGTGACGACCTTCCCCGGTTTGGCCAATGGAGCGCGTTCGGTCGCGGCCCTCTACGACATGCAGCACGACCCGGCGCTCCGTGATGAGATGACCTACACGTCACCGACCACCGGCCAGCGCGTCGGCCTTTCGTTCATCACCCCGAAGACTTCCGACGACCTGGCGCGGCGGCGCGTGATGATGTCGCGCTGGGCGCACACGAGTTTCGGCATGCTCGGCCGCACGCCGGACTTCCTGAACGTCAGCGTCATGGCCATGGCCGGCGCCGGGGATTACTTCGCGCGGAACCGCCCGGAGTTCAAGCGGAACATCATCAATTACTACGAATACGTCCGGGAGCGGGACTTGGTCCTCACCCATACCCTGATCAACCTGCAACGGAACCGTGCTCCCCAGGGCACGCTCCTCGAAGATCGGACCGACGTCGCCCTCTCCGTGGTCCGGGAGACCGATGCCGGGCTCGTGGTTCGCGGCCCTCGCGTCCTGGCGACGCTCGGGCCGCTGGCCGACGAGATCGCCGTCTATCCCTCCAGGTCTCACAGGCTGCCCGGAACGGCGCTGGACCGCTACGCCTTTGCCTTCGCGATCCCCTGCGATGCGCCGGGCCTGCGGTTCCTCTGTCGCGAAAGCTACGACCTCGACCGCTCCCACTTCGATCATCCGCTGGGCTCTCGCTTCGAGGAGATGGATGCCATCGTCTTCTTCGACGACGTGCTGGTGCCCTGGGAGCGCGTCTTCCTCTACGGTGACACCGACCTCTGCAACAACTTCGCGATGGCCACCAACCAGTACACGCACTCCGGGCACCAGGTGGTGACCAAGAACGTGGCGAAGTGCGAGTTCGTCGTGGGGCTGGCCAACCTGGTGGTCAAGACCCTCGGCTCGGAGAGCGCCACCCACGTGCAGGCCATGCTGGCGGAGCTGATCGAGGACCTGGAGGTCACCAAAGCGCTGCTCTGTGCGGCCGAAGTGAACGCCGGGCTCGACGAGTGGGGGGTGATGTGTCCGGCGCGAGCCCCGATCACCGTCGCCCGCAACCTGTTCATCCGCATGTATCCGCGGATGGCGGAGATCATCCAGCTTCTCGGCTCCAGCAGCCTGATGGCCCTGCCGGGCGAGATCGACTTCTCCGGGCCGCTAGGCAAGGAGATCGAGAAGTACCTGGAGACGGATACGGCCAGCGCCAGGGAGCGGGTGCAGCTGTTCCATCTGGCCTGGGACCTGGCGTGCAGCGCCTTCGGCTCGCGCCAGGTGCTCTACGAGCGCTTCTTCCAGGGTGACTCGATGCGGAACGCGACCCTCCTCTACAGCAGCTATGACGTCGAGCCGCTGATCCAGCAAGTTCGGCGGTTCATGGCGGGGCGAGGCTGACAGTCGACG
>DATFVL010000181.1 GCA_035260325.1 Candidatus Methylomirabilota bacterium
GGTGGACAACCAGGGCCGCTGGGCGCTCGTCCGGAACGTGACCGGCACCCGGTGCCGGCTCTTCCTCCGCGACCGGAGGGGATACGAGCGGATGCTGAGCGAGTTCGTCCGAGCGATGGAGACGGGCCACGCGCCCGAGAGTGACGGGACGTCGGGCCGGCGCGACCTCGCGGTCGTGCTCGCGGCGTACCGCTCGATCGCCGAGCGCCGCCCGGTGGACGTCGAGTGCTGAGCGAAGAAGCGCTGATCCTGATCGCCGCCGCGGGCGGGCTCGCCCTCCTGGTGCTCGGCGTGATCGAGCTCCTGTGGCCGTCGAAGCCGCGCCTCCCCGTGCGCCGCGCGTCGACCCCGCTTGCGCCGCCGCCCGCCGCGGCGCGGCCCCCGCGCGCGGCGCCGGCGCCGGTCGCGAAGCCGGTCCCGCCGCCGGCGTCCGCGGCCCGGCCCGAGCCGCCGCCCGCGGCGGAAGGCGCGCCGCCGAGGAAACGGCGGAGCAAGGTCTCGCCCCACGCGCGATCCCACGCGCGGCACGCGATCGCGGCGTCGGGCGCCGCCGCCGCGGGCCCGAGCACCCCGCCGCCCCGGAGCGCGCCGCGCCCCGACGTCGCGCCCGCGCCACCGGCGCCGCCGCGCCCGCCTCTCACGCCGTCCGTCGTTCCGCAGCCCGTCGGCGCGGGGTCAGCGAGGCCGGATCAGGCCGAGGGCGGGCCGAGCGATCTGCGGGAGGGCTCCGTCACGCCCGTTCCTCCCGCCGGGCCCGTCCCGGCCGAGCGGCAGCTCGATCCGGCGCTGGTCGAGACCTGCTTCGCCCTCTACCAGAACCGACGGCACGACGAGGTCGTCTCGATCGGCGAGGACGCGCTCGGCCGCGTTCGCGCCGAGTCGCTCGTCGAGGACGACGCCCGCGAGGTCGCGGCGCTCTGGGCGGTGGTGGCGCTCGCGAAGCAGGCGCGGGGCGACGACGAGGGCGCGTGCGCGGCGCTCGAGTCGGCGCTCGCGATCGCGCCCGAGCCCGAGCGGCCGACGTACCGCCAGCACCTCGCCGGGCTCTCGCTCCACGCCGCGCAGAGCCTCCTCGCGCGCGCCGGCGGCCAGGAGAGCGAGACCCGCGTGGCGGAGCTGCGCGCGGCGCTCGTCTGGGTCGCGCGCGGACTCGCGCTGGCGCCCGCCGACACCCGGCTCGCCGAGCTGGGCACGCAGGCGCGCGCGGCGCTCTGGCCCGCTTGCGAGCAGGCGGTCAACCGGCTCCTCCAGCGCCAGGACTTCGAGACGGCCCGGCGGCTCGTGCGCGAGACGCTCGACGACCCACACCTCCCCTCGGAGCTGGTCGACGACTTCGAGCATCTCCTCACCGGGACCTTCGGCGGCGAGATCGGCCAGCTCACCGCGCAGGCGATCCGCAGCATGCAGGAGGAGCGCGAGTCCGAGGCGCTCGCCTCGCTCCGGCGCGCCGAGGAACTGCTCACCACGATCGCCCACGAGGCGCTTCCGCCGAAGCGCCGCGAGGAGGTGGACCAGCGGCTGTGGTGGGGCTACACGCGGCTCGGCGTGCGCCGGGTGGAGGCGGGCCAGTACGAGGAGGCGGTCGACCCGCTCGTCCACGCGCTCCGCTTCGCCGACATCGGCCCCGACCGCCAGGCGGAGACACGCGCGACGCTCGCGCGCGCCCTCGAGGGCGTCGCCGACCTGCGCGCGCTCCGCATCCGCCAGCTCAACGACGACGGCAACCGCGACGAGGCCGTGCTGCGGACGGAGATGCTGCGCGAGCTCCTGCGGCGCTGCATGGAGCTCGGCCTCTCGGAGGACGAGCTGTCCGCCGCGTTCGCGAAGACGCGGCGCCTCGTGGCCGAGCTCGGGATGGAGGATCGCGCCTGAGGCTACCGCCTCAGGGCTCGACGCTCTTCCGCCGGACCTCCTCGAGCAGCGCCTCGGGCACGCGGAAGAAGGACTCCACGACCGTGGGGTCGAAGTGGGTGCCCGCGCAGCGCCGGATCTCGGCCTTGGCGACGTCGAAGGGCTTGGCCTTCGAGTACGGGCGGTCGAAGGTCATCGCGTCGAAGGCGTCCACGGCCATGAAGATGCGCGCGCCGAGCGGGATCTCCTCGCCCTTGAGGCCGCGCGGGTAGCCGGACCCGTCCCACTTCTCGTGGTGCGCCCAGACGATCGGCACCGCGCCGCGGAGGAACGGGATCCGCTCGATGAGGGCCTTCCCGATCTCGGGGTGGCGCCGCATGATCGTCCACTCGTCCGGCGTGAGCGGCCCGGGCTTGAGGAGGATCGCGTCGGGGATGCCGATCTTGCCGATGTCGTGGAGCAGGACCCCGTGCCCGAGGTCGGTGAGGTCGGCCTCGGGCACGCCGTGCTCGCGCGCCGTGGCGAGCGCGTAGCCGTGGACGCGCCGCGAGTGCGCCTCGGTGCCGACGTCGCGCGTGTCGAGCGCCGACCCGAGCGCCTCGAGCGTGGAGCGGTAGGTGTCCTGGAGCCGCTGGTAGGCGTCGGCGAGGTCGCGCGTGGCCTCGACGACCCGGCGCTCGAGGAGCTCGTGGTACTCGCGACGCTCGATCAGGAGCTGGCGGCGTTCGTAGGCGCGCTCGGCTGCGATGAGCAGCTCGTCCACGTTCACGGGCTTCATGATGAAGTCGTACGCGCCGAGCTTGAGGCTGTCGATCGCCGTCTTCACGTCGGCCGCGCCCGTCAGCACGATGACCGCCGCGTCGCCGTCGATCCGCCGCACCGCCTGCAGCAGCTCGATCCCGGACATGCCGGGCATCTTGAGGTCGGTGACGACGAGGGGCGGGCGCCCGGCCTTGAAGACGTCCACGCCCTCGCGGCCGTCGTTCGCGAGCAGGCAGTTGTAGCCGACCGAGAGGAAGATCTGGTGGAGGACCTCGCGGACCTGGCGGTCGTCGTCGACGATCAGGATGTCCCGCTGGGCCATGCTAGCCGCCCACCTTCTCCGCGGGCCCCGCGGCGACGACCTGGTTCTTGCCGGCGCGCTTCGCCGCGTACAGCGCCTCGTCCGCGGCGCGGAAGAGGTCGTCGGAGGTCGTGACCTCGTCGTCGGGCAGGCTCGCGACGCCGAACGAGGCGGTGACGGGCTTGCCGTGCGAGAACGGGAAGGTCGCGACGACCTGGCGGATCCGGTCGGCGTAGAGCCGCGCGCCGGCCTTCGAGGTCTCGACGAGCAGGACGGCGAACTCGTCGCCGCCGAAGCGCGAGACGACGTTGATCCCGCGCGAGTGCTTCATGAGGATCTGCGCGAGCTCGCGCAGGGTCTCGTCGCCGACGGCGTGGCCGAACTCGTCGTTGACGCTCTTGAAGTTGTCGATGTCGAGGAGCACGAGCGACACCGGATGGTTGAAGCGCTTGAAGCGCGACATCTCCTCCTCGAGGCGGAGCGAGAAGAAGCGCCGGTTGTAGAGCCCCGTCACCTCGTCGCGGAACGAGGTCTCCTTGAGCTTGGAGTTGGTGACCTCGAGCTCCTTGTACGCGGCGTCGAGGCGCGTGGCGAACGTGTTGATCTCGATCGCCTGCTGCTCGATGGTCGCGAGCATGCCCGTGAACGACTTCATCAGCGTGCCGACCTCGTCCGTGCGGGTGCCGAGCCCCGCGAGGGTCGGCTGCGAGGACAGAAGCTCCGCGATCCGCCCCACGGTCCGCCCGAGGTCCCAGATGAGCCACGCGCCGCCGACCATCGCGAGCACGGTGAAGAAGATGAGCCCCTCGAGGCCGACGGCGCTCGCGGGATGCAGCGCGTCGAGGCGGGGGAGGACGTAACGGTAGACGACGTAGCCCAGGACGAGCAGGGGCAGGCCGGAGGTCACGCAGAGGGCCACGAGCACCCGCTGCCTGAGCCGTCGACTGAGAGACGCGAAGTCGGGAGAAGGGCTCGCGCCTGGCATCCTGAGCCATTATTCTTGTTGCCGCGACACCCTGTCAATGTCAGAATTCTAAAGGATTTTCGCGCGATGCCAGGGGCCGACGTGACGCTCGATTGCTTGGGGCTCTTCTGCCCGATGCCTGTCCTCAAGACGCGCGAGGCCATGAAGAGGCTCGGGCCGGGACAGATCCTCGAGATGACGTCGGACGACCCCGCGTCCGAGGCGGACATGAAGAGCTGGACGAGCCGCACGGGGAACGAGCTCGTGGAGATCGGGAGGAATGGCGCGGTCTTCCGCTTCGTCATCCGCAAGGCCGGCTAGCGGCGGCGCCGCCGGCGCCGTGCCCCGCGTGTACCTGGACTACGCGGGGTTCTCGCCGGTGGACCCCCGCGTCGTCGCCGTCATGCGGCCGTTCCTCGAGGGCGGCGTCGGCAACCCCGCCGCGCCCCACTCGCTCGGCCTCGAGGCGCGCGCCTCGCTCGACGGCGCGCGCGCGAAGGTCGCCCGGCTCGTCGGCGCGACGCCGGCCGGCGTGATCTTCACGGGGAGCGCCACCGAGGCGAACAACCTCGCGGTCCGCGGCGCGGCCGAGCGCGCGCGCGGGCGCCACGTCGTCACCTCGGCGGTCGAGCACATCTCGGTCCTCAATGCGTGCCGCGATCTCGAGAAGCGGGGCTGGAGCGTCAGCTACGTCGGCGTGGACGCCGATGGGTGCGTGGACCCGCAGGCGGTCGCGCGCGCGATGCGCGACGACACCGCGCTCGTGTCGCTCATGGCGGCGAACGGCGAGATCGGGACGCTCGAGCCCGTGCGCGCGGTCGGGCGGATCGCCCGCGAGCGCGGCGTGCCCTTCCACGTGGACGGCGTCGGCACGGTGGGGCGCGTCCCGCTCGCCGTGGACGACGCGCAGATCGATCTGCTCACCCTCTCCTCGAACGACATCTACGGGCCGCCCGGCGCCGGCGCGCTCTGGGTGCGGGCCGACGTGAAGCTCGCGCCCGTCATCGTGGGCGGCGGCCAGGAGGGCGGCTACCGATCGGGGACCGAGAACCTGCCCGCGATCGTCGGCCTGGGCGTCGCCGCCGATCTGGTCCGGCTCGAGGGCCCGGCGGAGGCCGCGCGGCTCCGCGCGCTGCGCGACCGGCTGCTCGCGGGACTGCTCGACCGGCTCCCGGAGGCCCGTGTCACGGGCGCGCGCGGCGACGGGCGCCTCCCGCACCACGCGTCCCTCGTCGTGCCGGGCGTGAAGGCGGACGCCGTCCTCCTCGAGCTGGACCTCCGCGGCATCGCGGCCTCCTCCGGCTCGGCCTGCAACGCGTCGACCGGCGAGCCCTCGCACGTGCTCCGCGCGATCGGCTGCGGCCGTGATGCGCTCGAGGGCTCGCTCTGCTTCACGCTCGGCCGCTGGACGACGGCGGGCGAAATCGACGCCGTCC